>NZ_JBFTMK010000158.1:0-9062 GCF_056396965.1 Pseudomonas sp. 05N434 | reverse complement strand
TTTCAGGGCCGCTTCGCGGCCCAGCGGGAGCAAGCTCCCTCGCCACAGGGGACCGCAGCGTGTTCCAGATATGGATCGGCCAGCCGGCTTTTTCGGCGTGTTCGAGCAACACCGGATCCGGATTCACCACATGCGGGAAATCCACCTTCAGCAGCAGCGGCAGATCGTTGCGTGAATCGGAATAGAAACTCGCGCCTTCGAGGTTTTCCTCTTCGGCGTCCAGCCATTCCAGCAAGCGGGTGATCTTGCCTTCGCGGTAGGTCAGGGTGCCCACCGTGTTGCCGMTGTACACCCCGTGCGCCACTTCCAGCTCGATGCCGAGAATCTCGTCGATGCCCAGACGGTCGGCAATCGGCTTGACCAAATGCGTGCCTGAGGCCGAGATCACCAGAATCCGGTCGCCGGCCTTGCGGTGGGCGGCGATGGCTTTGGTGGCGTCGCTGAAGATGATTGGCTCGATAAAATCTTCCACCCAAGGTGCCACCAAGTGCTCGAGCTCTTGCGGCGTGCGACCGATCAACGGCTCCAGGCTGAAGGCCATGTAGTCTTCCATCGCCAAGTGGCCCCTGCCGTAGGCATCCATCAATTCCTTGTCACGACGCAGGAAGGATTCGCCATCGACCCAGCCGAGGCGGGCCATCTGTTCGCTCCATAGCGAGGCGCAGTCGCCGTGGATCAGGGTTTCGTCCAGATCAAAAATTGCCAGGGCCATCAGTACGGTTCTCTCTTCAACATCAGCAAGGTCATCAGGCTACCTCACACAGGGCTGTCGGATCGATGGAAAGTGCCAGGCGCTGACCATCGGGATGCAGATCGGACGCCGAGCGGTTCAGCACATCCACCACCAATTCCACCCCCCGAGCTTCCACCCGATAGCGAATCACGTTGCCCAACAGGCTGTGGCTGCGCACCTGCGCGTCGAGTTCGCCGTTCAGGCTCAGCTCGATGGCCTCCGGGCGAATCGCGATGCGGTGGGTGATCGGCCGCTGCAACAATTTGCTGGCACTGTCGGCGTCCAGCAGGTTGTAGTTGCCGATGAAGCCTGCGGCGAACACGTCGACGGGCGCGGTGTAGAGGGTTTCGGCATCGCCACTCTGTACGATCTTTCCCTGATTCATCAGGAAGATTCGGTCAGACATGGTCAGGGCTTCTTCCTGATCGTGCGTGACGAAGATCGTGGTCAGGCCGAGTTCGCGCTGGATCTGACGGATCTGTTCGCGCAAGTGCTTGCGAATCCGCGCATCGAGCGCCGACAGCGGCTCATCCAGCAACAACAGGCGAGGCCGGGTCACCAACGAGCGAGCGAGGGCGACACGCTGGCACTGGCCACCGGACAGTTGATGCGGGTAGCGTGCGGCGAAGTCATTGAGCTCTACCAGTCTCAGCACTTCGGCGATGCGTTTTTGGCTGTCGTCGGCGTTGACCTTCTGCATGCGCAAACCGAAGGCGATGTTCTGCTCCACGGTCATGTTCGGGAACAGCGCATAACTCTGGAACACCATGCCGATTCCGCGTTTCTGCGGGCTCAGTGGGACGAGGTCGTGACCCTCCAGCAGAATCTGGCCACCGTCCACCGAGGTCAGGCCGGCGATGCAGCGCAGCAGCGTGGACTTGCCGCAACCGGACGGGCCGAGCAGGGTGACGAATTCGCCTTTCCTGATTTCGCAGTTGATGTCGCTGAAGACGGTGGTGCCTGAGTAATCTTTCTGAAGATGTTGGACGCTTACATAGCTCATTCGCTTTTGTCCTTGTTCAAGATATTGGCCACCCAGGTCAGAACCAGCACAAAGAAGAAGTAGGAAATCACCAGCGCGCTGGTGAAGTGGCCGCTGCTGTTGCGCATGTTGTTGAGGTAGACCTGCAGGGTTTCGTAGCGGGTGCCGACGAGGATGTTGGCGAACACGAACTCACCGAACAGGAACGAGAAGGACAGCAGCAACGCGACCATCAGCCCCTTGCGCAGGTTCGGCAACACCACCAGGAAGGCTGCTTGCCAAGTGCTGGCGCCGAGCAGTTGCGCGGCGTCCATCAGGTCGCGCAGGTTGATCGCTTGCAGGTTGTTGGTGATCGCCCGGTACATGAACGGCAGCGCCACGGTGAAGTAGCAACCGATCAGAATCCACGGCGTACCCACCATCGCGAACGGCCCCGAACCGTAGAGCTGCAACAGCCCCACCGACGACACCACCGGCGGCACCGCGAAGGGCAGCAGGATCAGGATGTTCATCAGCGCGTCGAGCTTAGGGAAGTGGTAATGCACCACGAACAGCAGTGGCAGGATCAGCACCACCGACAGAATCAGCGAGCCGATACAAACCAGCAACGACTGACCGAATGCGTCGAGAAAGCGCGGATCACTCCACAGCTGGATGTACCACTTGAAGGTAAAGCCGCTGGGCATAATCGTCGCCGACCAACTGCTGGCGATCGAGTAGATCAAGGTTCCGAGCAGCGGCAATAACAGAATGGCAAACAGCAAATACACGATGACCCGGTGGTAGACACCGACGGGCCCCAGTTCAGCGCGAGACATGGTAGCTCCTCTTCAACAGCAGCTGATGCACGATGGTCACCAGGGTCATCAACGCCACCAGCACCACGGCCAAGGCGCTGGCGAGGTTCGGGTCGAGGGAAATGTCGCCGGACACCATCGCCGCGATACGGATCGGCAACACGTTGAAGTTGCCGGTGGTCAGCGCGTAGACCGTGGCGTAGGCGCCAAGGGCGTTGGCCAGCAGAATCACGAATGTGCCCAGCAGTGCCGGGGTCAGCACCGGCAGACCGATGTGTCGCCAGAATTGCCAGCCGTTGGCCCCGAGCAAGGCGGCGGACTCACGCCAGTCTTCGCGCAGGGCATCGAAGGCCGGGTAGAGCAACAGCACGCCCAGGGGAATCTGGAAGTAGGTGTAGAGAATGATCAGCCCGGTTTTCGAGTACAGGTTGAAATCCTGAATGATTCCGGTCTGTTTCAGCATGATGGTGAAGGTGCCGTTGAACCCCAGCAAGATGATGAACGCGAAGGCCAGGGGCACACCGGCGAAGTTGCTGGTCATGTTAGCGAAGGCATTCACGAAGTTGCGCAGTTTCGAGTCGACCCGGCGCAGGGAGTAGGCGCCGAGTACGGCAATGACGATGCCGAATACGCTGGACCAGAAACTGATCTCAAGGCTGTATTGGATCGCCTGCAAATAGAACTTCGAATTGAATATTTTGCTGAAGTTGGCCAGGCCCCAACCGAACTCTTCCGATTGCAGGCTGTTGATCATCACCCAGAGCAGCGGGGCGATCTCGAACACGAAGAAGAAAATCGCGAAGGGCACCAGGCACAGAGCGGCCAGCCATTTACCGCGGGTCATGGCATTCACTTGAGCAGCTCCCGGCACACAGGTTTGTCGTGGGGCACGCCCAGCAGTTCGCAGACGGTGCCGCACAGTTCGGTTTGTTTCGGTGCAGCGCCTTGGTTGAAGCTGAAGGCGTCGCCGAGGACGAACAGCGGCACTTCGCGTTCTTCAGGCAGCAGGCCGTTGTGCGAGCGGTCGTTGTTCATGCCGTGGTCGGCAGTCACCAGCACTTGGTATCCGGCGTCGAGCCAGCCTTGCAGGTAGTCGGCGAGGATGACGTCCGCCGAGCGGGCGCTGTTGCGGTATTGCGGGGTGTCGAGGCCGTGCTTGTGCCCGGCGTCGTCGATGTTCATGGGGTGGACCAACAGAAAGTTCGGCGCGTGGCGCAGGCGCAGGTTTTCCGCGTCGGCGAACAGGTGCGAGTCCGGGTAGTGGTCGTTCCAGTAGAAGTGACCGTGCTGGATCGGCAGTTTCGGGTCGTCGGTGTGACGGTCCCGGGCAGCCACGAACGGCGAACGGTTATACAACTCGCTGACCCAGTGATAGGCCGCGGCGGCGGTTTTCAGGCCGGCGTCGGTGGCGTAATGGTAGATGCTGCGCTGGTTGGACAGGCGTGAGACGTTGTTGTGAACGATGCCGCTGTCGATCGGCGCAACGCCGGTCAGGATGCATTCGTAAAGCGGTCGGGACAGAGCCGGCAGTGCACATTCCAGTTTGTAGAGCGCCGCGCGTCCTGCGCCAACGTAAGCCTGCAGATGCCCCATGGCGTGGCGCGCGACTTCGTAATTGAGGCCGTCGAGCACGACAAGGATGACGTTGTGCTTCATGGGGGGGACTCCGCAAAAACAGATGATTCAAGTACGCAACAAATCCCTTGTGGGAGCGGGCTTGTGTGGCGAGGGGGCTTGTCGGACCGCCGCATCGCCCCGTTGGGCCGCGCAGCGGACCCAGTATCTACGAGCGCTGCGCACTCGAACGGGGGCAAGCCCCCTCGCCACAGGCCCGCTCCCCCATTTGGATCTCCATCAGATATCCAAATGGGGGATCTACAGGTTTACGGCATATTGATGATGACTTCTTCCTGCCACTTCTGCGGCAGCGACTTGGAGGTCTTTTCCCACGCGTCGGCGTCTTTGATCGGCGTGACCTTTTTGTACTGCTCGTTAGGCAGCAGTTTGGCCTTGACCTCTTCCGGCAGAGTCAAATGCTCGGCGCGAATTGGACGGGCGTTGCCTTTTGCCAGGTTGATCTGGCCAGCGTCGCTGAAGATGTATTCGCGGGCCAGTTTGGCGGCGTTCGGGTGCTTGGCGTATTTGTTGATGATGGTGGTGTAGCCGGAAATCACCGAGCCATCGGATGGAATCAGCACGGTGTAGTCATCCGGATTCGCCATCTTGGCCTTGTAGCTCAGGCCGTTGAAGTCCCAGACCACGCCGACTTCGATTTCACCCTTTTCCATGGTGGCGATCGTCGGGTTGGCCATGGACAGGCGGCCTTGCTTGGCGATGTCTGCGAACAGCAACAGGGCTGGCTGAATGTTTTTCTCGTCACCGCCATTGGCGAGGGCGGCGGCCAGTACGCCGTTGGCGGCCTGGGCTGCGGTGCTTACGTCACCGATGGAGACTTTGTACTTGCCGCTCTTGAGGTCGGCCCATTTGGTCGGTGCTTCGGAACCGTGCAGCAGCTTTTTATTGATGATGAACGCGATGGAGCCGGTGTAGGCCAGTGCCCAGTTACCGTCCTTGTCCTTGGCCCAGTCCGGAACCTGTGCCCAAGTACTTGGCTTGTAAGGTTGCACCACGCCCTGCTTGACCGCGATCGGGCCGAAGGCGGCACCGACGTCGCCGATGTCGGCTGTGGCGTTGTCTTTTTCGGCAGCGAACTTGGCGATTTCCTGGGCCGAGCTCATGTCGGTGTCGATGTGTTTCAGGCCGTATTTCTTGGCCAGGTCTTCCCAAGTGCCTTTCCAGTTGGCCCAGTCATCGGGCATGCCGACGCTGTTGACGGCGCCTTCCGCTTTCGCAGCGGCTTCGAGTGTTTTCAGATCGGTATCCGCCGCCATGGCGGCAGTGCACAGGGCAATGGTCGAGCCTAACAGTGATGCCAGGAAAAACTGTTTCATCCGAAGCTCCTTTGGGCGTTTTCAACGCTGCGATTGCGGTTGTGTTGGTCTAGGTCAGCAATACCTGAGCCAATTTAGGCGTCCTGGATGACATTTTGATGTCGACGACCGGTCGGCCTGAATTTCCTGCGCTCGGATACGCGGGRTGCGAGATAAGCGTAGACCATGGCTAAAGGGCTGATATGAAAGGGACTTGGCCATGAAATTGCAGGTGTCTGAAGCAACCGTTCGGCGGCTTTGTCATCTGTCAGTCATCTGCAGTGCCTAGGCTTGCAGGCAATTGATGGAGCCCGGTTTCAATCGCGGTTCTGCCCTGAATCAGTGCTGGTCTAGTCCAGATAGGTAACGTTGATGCGCATCGAGACAACCAAAGCGGTGACAGCGATCGGGCAGGTTCTGCAAGAACAGCTCGACCACGGGCTGTTGGCGCCCGGGAGCAAGTTGCCGGCCGAGCGCAAGCTCAGTGAGTTGTTCGGTACCACGCGGATTACCGTGCGTGAGGCGTTGTTGCAGTTGGAGGCCCAGGGCCAGATTTATCGCGAGGAGCGGCGCGGCTGGTTCGTGTCGCCACCACGGCTGGCTTATAACCTGATGCAACGCAGCCACTTTCACGCGATGGTCAGCGCCCAGGGGCGGGTGCCGTCCACCGAGGTGATTTCCGCGCGTTTGCAACCGGCGTCAGCGGCGGTATGTGCCTGGCTCCAGTTGCCGGCGCTGTCGAGCGTGATCCAGATCTGCCGCTCGCGACGGATTGACGGGCGATTGGTGCTGTATGTGGAGCACTACCTGAACCCGCAGTATTTTCCGGGGATCCTGGATTTCGATCTGAATCAGTCGATGACCGAACTGTATGCGCGGCATTACGACTTGCACTACGGGCGGGTGCGCTTCGAGATCGTACCGACCGCGCTGTCGGTGGACGCYGCGGCGGCTTTACGGGTATCGGTGGGCAGCCCGGGGTTGCGGATTGCCCGGGTCAACTACGATCAGCACCAGCGGCTGATCGATTGTGACCTGGAGTTTTGGCGCCATGATGCGATTCATGTCGGGGTGGATGTGGTTTGAATCCCACCTACGCAGATTGTTCGCCACCGGGGGTGATCACCTGAATGCTCATGCGCGGTGTCGCCAGATCCAGCCCGGCCTCATCCAGATGCCGCTTCAGCGATAAATTGAATGCCCGGGACACTTCCCACTGCTTGATCGGCGCGGTCTTGAAGCGGGCGCGAAGAATCGCATTGCCTGACTCGAAACTTTCGACCCCCTGGATCTCCAGCGGCGACCAGATGTTGCGCCGTTGCAGCGGGTCGGTGCGCATTTTCTGGCCGACGTCGCGCATCAGCTTGATCGCCTCGTCGATGTCCATGTTCGAGGGCACCGCCACCCGGAAGATCGCGTAGCCGAACTCCCGGGAGTAGTTCTTGATGCTTTTGATTTCGCTGAACGGAATGGTGTGGACGATGCCGTCGATGTCCCGCAGGCGCACGGTGCGGATGGTCAGGCCTTCGACCGTGCCCAGGTGGCCGCCGACGTCCACGTAGTCGTCGATGGCCAGGGAGTCTTCGATGATGATGAACAGCCCGGTGATCAAGTCGGCCACCAGCGATTGCGCGCCGAAACCGATGGCCAGGCCGATGACGCCGGCACCGGCCAGCAGCGGCGTGACGTTCATGCCCATGTTCGCCAGGGCGACGATCAGCGCAATGATGAAAATCGCCACGAACAGCACGTTGCGGATCAGCGGCATCATCGTCTGCGCGCGGGCATTGGCTAGGCCTTTGCGCGAGCGGGTTAGGGCGTGGTGCACGGCGGTGTCGCTGAGAATCCAGATCAGCCAGGCAAAAATCAGCGTGCCGCCGAGGCTGAACAGTTTGACGCTGACTTCATGGCCTTCGCCTTCGGTGAAGCGAATCAGCGACATGCCCCAGACCCGCAGGCCGAGTTCGATGAACGCCAGCCATACCAGCAGATGGGCGAGGGTGTAGAAGAAGCTTTTCAGGCGATCCGAATACAGCGCATGGCGCTTGGGGCCGCGTTGTGGCTTGAGTGCATGACGGCGCACCAGCCCGTTGATGACCATGCACAACACCAGCAGCACGGTGCAGATCAGCGACTGACGCAGCGCGGTGCTGGTGTCGCCGGCAGAGACGAAGGTGGCGAACAGTGAGATGCCCACCAGCACCAGCGCCGGCAGATACCAGAACGTCCCGAGGATTTCGATCGTGTCGCTCAAGGCGCGGCGGGTCAGGCGCCGAGACAGCGGCTGGTTGCGGATCAGGTGCGCGATGGGCCGGCGGAAACGCAGAATGAAAAAACCTGTGAAGATCGCCGCCAGTACATTGGCGAACGTCGCCGCCGTATGGGCCAGATGTTCACCGAGGCTGGCGATCAGGCGCGGGTCGTTCAGGGCTTCACCGAAGGCGGCGAAACTGCCGATCAGCCACAACGGGCGGAAGGCCTGATGCCGCAGGATGTACAGGGCGCGATGACGATGCGGGCCATCGAGCAGGGAAAACGCGATGACGCAGATCGCCGAGAAACAGGTACCGACCACCAGCGCATAAGCCAGCACCATGGCCAGGCTTTTGCCCAGTGACGAGGGCAGGGCGTAGGTCATGTAAACCGTCATGACCAGGGCGATCATCCACGGCCCGAGTTTGCGCAAGGCAAAGCGCAGCATGTCCAGGGCCTTGGGGTGTTGCGGCAGTTCTTCGGTGAGGCCGAAGCGCATGCGCACCCGGTGGCCGAGCCAGATCAGGGCGGCGGCCAGCAGGCTCCAGACCATCAGGATCATGGCGAAGGCAAAGATGATGGGCAGCCATTCATTGGCCGGCAGCATGAGTGCCACCAGTTCATCCTTGGCCAGGTTGACTTCTTCGGACCAGCGAGTGAGGGGGCTGTCGGCGCCGGAAAATTGCTTTTCGAAACTGGCCAGGGTGCCGCCGATCAGGCCCAGCACGCCTTCTTCTGTGGTGGGTTGGGCTTTTTTGCTGACGTCGCGCAGCTTTTTCAGGTCCGCCAGGAGTTTGGTCCGTTGCTGATCGTTTTCCAGCGACTTGATGACTTCGTCCAGCGACTGTCCCAGTGGAGCTTGCGCTTCGGGCTGGGTTTTTGCCGAGCCGCTGAGCAGCCCCGGCAAGCCGGCCGCCTGGGCAGGCGTCAGCGGCAGCAGCGTCATCAGGCAGACAAGGAACAAACAGGGCAGGGCAAAAAGACGAGCGAACACTAGGCGGTCAACCTCGGATGAGCGAATCGGCCGAGTGTACGAGCCCGTCAAAATCAATGCGAGCCGGGCGCGAGGATTTATTCGTTGAGTTTGGCGAGGATCTTGTAGATCACGGTGGCGAGGATCATCAGCATGCCGACCCACATCGCGAACACACCGGCGTTCTTGTCGCGAAAGTTGAAACCGATGGCCAACATGATCATCCCGGAAAGAATCGGGATCAGCATGGCGTGAAACGAAGACATCGAGATCATGGTGACAGCCTTGTCGGAGGGGTTACTGCAAGTCTAGGCGGCTTTCGGGCGGGCGTTGGTGATGTGTGGCAGGAATGGATCGCAAGATCATTGTGGCGAGGGAGCTTGCTCCCGTTGGG
>NZ_JBFTMK010000157.1:0-10078 GCF_056396965.1 Pseudomonas sp. 05N434 | reverse complement strand
CTATTGAGTTGACCCACTTCTGGTCGTGGGCCCGCTTGAGTTCGGTAACTAACAGACGTCCCAACCGCCAATCAGTGAATATTCGGCGGCGTTGGTGCACAACCGCTGTGATGAGATAGGCCCGACCCTGTTCTGAACATCGTCCATGGCGTAGCAGATGTGAATATGGTTGTGGATGCATTCCTTGCGCCCTTTTGAAGTTCCCCCTTTGACCCTAGTCCCTATCTCCAAACCTGAATCTGCAACATTTGACTGAAATTTCCGAAAACCATGCAGGATCCAATTGGGAATAGCGCTTTTGTGGCGAGGGAGCTTGCTCCCGCTGGGCTGCGAAGCGGCCCCAATTCCGGACTTGTCTGATAAATACGATTCACCGGGTTTGCGACTGCGCGCAGTCGAGCGGGAGCAAGCTCCCTCGCCACAAGGTAGGTGTCGTCTGAAAGGGTTGAGCTAGACGCATCAACGAGGTAAATGCTGCCTAGGTAGGGGCATGACGATGCACCATTGCTGTGCAATACTCCGTGCGGTTTCAGTGGCGAAAAAACCTGCATAAGCCAGGTAATGCCACTCCGTTCTGCGGGAATTACCCGTTAGTTATCGCTGAATATTGTGTTTTATATAGTGAAAACACCTGTCGTTAGCTTTTTATACTGCACGCCCCGCTGATCTTGGAGGTTTTGTCCTACAAGACGTGTCTGTCCACAAGACAGGCCCGGTTTCACCAGGCGCTGGCCTATCGGTCGGCGCTTCGACACTCGGTGGTCATATCCAATAACAAGACGAGGTTGCACCCCTATGCCAGTCGGCAATCACCTGCCTCACGGCGAGACCGCTCAGGGCGGCCCGCTTAAACGCGAACTGGGCGAACGGCATATTCGCCTGATGGCACTCGGTGCCTGTATCGGCGTCGGCCTGTTCCTGGGCTCGGCCAAAGCCATCGAAATGRCCGGCCCGGCCATCATGCTCTCCTACATCATCGGCGGTCTGGCGATCCTGGTGATCATGCGTGCCCTCGGCGAAATGGCCGTGCACAATCCGGTCGCCGGCTCGTTCAGCCGTTATGCCCAGGATTACCTCGGGCCTTTGGCGGGTTTTCTGACCGGCTGGAACTACTGGTTCCTGTGGCTGGTGACCTGCGTCGCGGAAATCACCGCAGTGGCGGTGTACATGGGCGTCTGGTTCCCCGACGTGCCGCGCTGGATCTGGGCACTTGCCGCGTTGGTCAGCATGGGCTCGATCAACCTGATCGCGGTGAAAGCCTTCGGTGAGTTCGAATTCTGGTTCGCCCTGATCAAGATCGTCACCATCATTGCGATGGTGGTCGGCGGTATCGGCGTGATCGCGTTCGGCTTCGGCAACGACGGCGTCGCCCTGGGGATTTCCAATCTGTGGGCCCACGGCGGCTTCATGCCCAATGGCGTGCAAGGCGTGTTGATGTCCCTGCAAATGGTGATGTTCGCCTACCTCGGCGTCGAGATGATCGGCCTGACCGCCGGTGAAGCGAAGAACCCACAGAAGACCATCCCCAATGCGATCGGCTCGGTGTTTTGGCGGATTCTGCTGTTCTACGTCGGCGCCTTGTTCGTGATCCTGTCAATTTACCCGTGGAACGAAATTGGCACCCAGGGCAGCCCGTTCGTGATGACCTTCGAGCGTCTGGGCATCAAGACCGCCGCCGGCATCATCAACTTCGTGGTGATCACCGCGGCGTTGTCGTCCTGCAACGGCGGCATCTTCAGCACCGGGCGCATGCTCTACAGCCTGGCGCAGAACGGCCAGGCCCCGGCCGGTTTCGCCAAAACCTCGAACGGCGGTGTGCCCCGTCGTGCGTTGCTGTTGTCGATCGGCGCGTTGTTGCTGGGCGTGCTGCTCAACTACATGGTGCCTGAGAAGGTTTTCGTCTGGGTTACCGCGATAGCCACCTTCGGTGCGATCTGGACCTGGGTGATGATCCTGCTGGCCCAGCTCAAGTTCCGCAAAGGCCTGAGTGCCAGCGAGCGTGCCGGCCTGAAATACCGCATGTGGCTGTACCCGATCAGTTCGTATCTGGCGCTGGCCTTCCTGGTGCTGGTGGTCGGCCTGATGGCGTACTTCCCGGACACCCGAGTGGCGCTGTATGTGGGCCCGGCGTTCCTGGTACTGCTGACGGTGTTGTTCTACATGTTCAAGTTGCAGCCGACCAATGTGGCGCAAGGCGCGGTGCGTTCGGCTTCGTAAGTTGTAACGCCAGCCATGCAAAAGCCCCGGTCAGAATGATCGGGGCTTTTGCATTTAAACGGCTGCCACGGGTATCGGCACATTCAACCGCTTATTGAAATCCAGCCAAACCCCCAGCAACGCCATCAATCCGACCCCCAACATTGCGCTGAATAGCTGCATCGCCAATACGTTCCCACCCAAGGCATTGAGCATGTCCGCCAACGGCGCCAGCAACACACCAAAACAAAACACCTCCAGAGAATATCGGCCCATGCGACAGCTTTGTCGCGCCAGCCAGTGTTGCGTCCAGCCCGTGTTCGGCAACAACCTGGCGGTGACGTAGGCGAGGGCGAGGAAGTGCAGCAGACGCGCCGGTGAGAGGTTGGTCTTGCTGATCGGATAGAGCCATTCGCCGAGCCATTGGGGCATGAACGCGTCATGCACGGTCGGCCATTTCCACGACAGCGCGATCATCCCGCTCATTACCAGATAGGTCAGAGCCGCGATGAAAACCGGCTGTCGAGTCAGCGGTCGAGGTTGCGGCGCCCGAGGCCTTTGCCGGTGAATCGCCGCCGCGCCCCCGAGAATAAACAGCAGCTGCCAGGCCATCGGATTGAAAAACCACACGCCCCCGTCGGTGCCCGCCAGGTTCCACTGCAACCATGGCGCCAGCAGGTACAACACCACCGACGGCCCCACCACGTATTCAGCCTTGCGCAGCAGCATCGGCAGTACCAGCGGCAGGCCGAGCAGCAACAGAATGTACAGCGGCAACGGGTCCATCAGGTTCGGCTTGAAGCGCAGCAGCAACTCGTCCATCAACGCCTGCTGCGGATTGCTGAGGAAATACTGCAAGCCCATTTCCTGCACCAGATCGCGGGTTTCCACGTGGCTGTTGGCGAAAAACACGATGCCCATCAGCAGCGCCAGCAAAAAGATGTGCACTACATAAAGCACCCAGGCGCGTCGCAGGATTTTCACCGTGGCGACCATGAGCCCGTCGCGCCGGGCGATCTTGCCGTAGGCCAGCACGGCCGCGTAACCGGCCAGGAACACGAAAATCTCCGCCGCATCGCTGAAGCCGAAGTTACGCACCGTGAACTGCGCGAGCGGGTTCTGCGGCACGTGGTCCCAGAAGATAAAGATCAGGGCCAGGCCGCGGAAAAAGTCGATTCGGTGATCGCGTCCAGACGTCATGAAGGCGGGCTCTTGAACGGGCTGTTGAATAAGGAGTTGCCGGCGCCGCAAAAGAGGGTGCGCCGCACATTGGCGGCGCGCAGGGTGCCGTTATTCACAGGCAATTGCAAAAGGCTGGATATTACCGAATGTCTCAGATGCTTATAGCGAACGGATCGAACGGTGTGGCCATCGGTCTGCCGGACTGTCCGCGCACCAGAACTCCCCATGATGGCATCTGGCGAGCATCTACACTTCGGTTCTCAGGAGTGTGAAACGTGAAGGTTTCGCTGATTGTCCCGGTATTCAACGAAGAGCAGGCGATCAGTCTGTTCCACCAGGCGGTGCGTCGTGAGTTGAAACTTGACCCTTATGAAGTCGAGATCGTGTTCATCAACGACGGCAGTACCGATCAGACGGCTGAGCAGGCCAAGGCGCTGGCCCAGGTCGATGAACAGGTATTGCTGATCAATTTCTCGCGCAACTTCGGCAAGGAGCCGGCGTTGTTTGCCGGGCTGGAGTACGCCACTGGCGATGCGGTGATCCCCATGGACGTGGACCTGCAGGACCCGATCAGCGTCATTCCACGGTTGATTGCCGAGTGGCAAAAAGGTGCCGATGTGGTACTCGCCAAACGCCGGGACCGTGCCAGCGACAGTTACCTGAAACGCCACAGTGCGGCAATGTTCTACCACCTGCTGAACAGGATTTCCTACACCCGTATCGAGGAGAACGTCGGGGATTTCCGCCTCATGGACCGCAAGGTGGTCAATGTGATTCGCGCACTCCCCGAGCATCAGTTGTTCATGAAAGGCGTTCTTTCGTGGGCCGGTTTCACCACCGTGGTGGTGGAGTACGAGCGGGCCCAGCGGGTGGCGGGACGCAGCAAATTCAATGGCTGGAAGCTGTGGAACCTGGCGCTGGAAGGCATTACCTCGTTCAGCACCGTACCCTTGCAGTTGTGGACTTACATCGGCGGCGGCATTTCAATCTTCGCGGTGCTGTATGCGGTGTACATGGTGCTGGACAAGATTTTCTTCGGCAACAGCGTCCCCGGTTACCCTTCATTGATGACGGCCATATTGTTTCTGGGCGGTGTGCAACTGATCGGCATCGGCATTCTTGGAGAGTATGTCGGTCGCATCTACATCGAAGCCAAGCATCGGCCCCGGTATGTGATCAAAGACGTCATCGGCGGCAAAGACCGGGTCGGGCTTTAGCATGGGCAGACTGAGCGATTTTTTCAGCGGCGAAATCGGCCGTCGTCGGGTCTGGCTGTTTTTTCAACTCGCGACGCTGATCTATGTCATTCCGCTGATCCTCGCCGACTATCCCTACATCGATGACAACTGGCGTTCGCTGTCCGCCGGCACGGACTGGGTGGGGCAGGGACGGTTATTCACCGAGCTGTTTTACAACGCGCTGACCTTCAGCGATGCCGCGCCGAACATCTTTCCATTGCCGCTGTTGATCGCCTCCCTGGCCATGACTTTTGCGTTGACCAGCCTGACGTTTCATTACTACCCGCAGCCGACGCTATCCTGCTGCATGGTGGTGTTGCCGCTCTGGTACAACCCGTTCTTCCTGCAGAACCTGTCGTATCAATACGACGGACCGACTAATGCCTTGAGTCTGGTGGCGGTGATCTATGCGATCACGTTTCGTCATCCTTCGCGCATCCTGCAATGGCTGGTGCCGGCCTTCCTGATTGCTCTGGGGCTGGGGCTCTATCAGGTGAGTATTAATGTATTTCTGGGCCTGTGTTGCCTCGAACTGCTCAGGGGCGCGAACGATAAATGGGCCTGGCGGCAATGGTGCGAGTTGATCGGCTGGAAACTCGCCCAGGTGTTGCTCGGCGGCTTGATCTACAGCGTCACCGCTTATCCATACATGGATCAGACCCGTGTTTTGTTCCTGAACTGGGCGGCAGCACCCTGGCTACAACTGGAAATCAACATCGGCCGCGTGCTGGAAAAAGTCGTGCTGCTGTTTCACGGTGGATTCACCTGGGTGTTCGCCGTGCTGCTGTTGTGCGCCATCGCGGGCAGCGTGCAGCTGGCCCGGAACGTGGTGGCACGCCAGGACACGGCGTTGAGAAAAGTGCTGATGGGCCTGGCGTGTGTGTTGACCGTGCCGGTCGTGATTTTTCTAGTGTCGGGGGCTGTGTTGTTTTTCCGGGATTTCAATGAAGGCGCCAGAACCTTGATGGGGTTCGCAGTGCTGTTGGTGCTGCTGTTCTATTTGAGCCATCTGGCGCTGGCACATATTCATGAGCGGCTGACGCTGCTGTTGGTGGTTCCGCTGCTGGCCATGCTTTCGCTGTCCTACGCCTATGGTCGCGTACTGTCGGTGCAGAACACCTTCGCTTCCAGCGCGTTGTTTTCCCTGGGGCATGACATTGCATCCCATCGGCAACTGCGCGAGGCCAAGCGCATATACATGTCGGTGAGTTATTCCGATCACTGGCTGGTGGAGGCTGCAGGCTCGTTCAAGCAGATGCCGGTTTTGCATTATCTGCTGAACATCAACTTCTACATGCTGGCGGAAAACCTGCCGAAAGCGGGCATCACCAACGTGGTCGCGGAGCGGGAGCGACGCAACGCGACGCTGATGGGTTATCAGGGTTATCCACCGCTGGTGGATAACAAGTTCTACAGCCTCTATCTGTTGGGTGACTACGGTTTTATCGTGATGAAAGAGCCGACGCCGATCGCCACGCTTGCGTGGTGAAACGGTGAGCGCTCCTGTGATCTATCTCAAACGCTTGCCATCCGGGGTTGCCGACGGTGCGGGTTTGCTGGGGGTGCTGGCGATCGCATTGTTGGCGAGATTTCACGCCATCACCGTGCCGGTCATCTGGTACGACGAGGCTTACAGCATACTGCTGGCCGAGGGCTCGCCTGCGTACATCTGGGCCACGACGGCTCGGGATGTTCATCCGCCGCTTTACTACGTCTTGCTGCATTACTGGATGGTGCTGTTCGGTCACGGCGTGTTGTCTGCGCGGTCCCTGAGCGCACTGGCTGATGTCGGCACGCTGTTGCTGGGCATTAAATTGATGAGCCTGTTGGCGACGCGAAAGGCGATCTGGATAGCCGCAGTGTTGTTGGCGTTGCTGCCGATATCGGTGCGCTACAGCCAGGAAGTGCGAATGTATACCTTGCTGGGGTTTTGGCTGATGGGGGCGACTGTGGCGCTGGTGTGCTGGGTCAAGGCACCGGATCAAAAGCGTTACCCGGCCGTTTACGTGTTGCTGATGACGGCGGCTTTTTACACGCACTACTTCGCCGCATTGTGCGTGTTGGTGCATTGGCTTTTTTGGTGGCGGGTGCGCAAGGTCCAGGACACGGTCCCCGTACGTGCGTGGATACTGATAAACAGTGCAATCGTCGTGTTGTACCTGCCGTGGGCACCGCCTCTCGTCAGTCAATTGCTGCGAATGGACGGGCTCGAATGGATACCGCCGCTGACCTGGCCGACGGTGCTGACCTTCGTTTGGCAACTGGTGGTGATGGAGGGTTCGACCAGTGACTTATGGCGCGTGACACCCTTGGTTTTGATCATGGTTTGCGCCGCTGCCGTACTGTTCAAGGCACGCAACGAGCGACCCTTCAGTGTTTTGTTGGTGGACTATTTTTTTGTGCCGGCGCTGACCGTGTTTCTGGTGTCGCTGATCGTGCCGGTTTTCAATGCCAGGTACCTGGTATTCGCCGCCGCTGCGTTGCCCCTTATCGTTGCGCTCGCGCTGGACGCATTGAGCCAACGCCACGCTGTCCTTGCTGCTATCGCCATGGTTTTTATTGTCTTGGTGGAAGTGCACGGGCTGTCGGCGATTTACGCACAAACGGATGAGATGAACGGCACCAGCATTCGCAGAGACGCGAAACTGGACGCCGTGGTCGCCGGACTCAGTCGTGAAGCCCATCCGGATGACGAAATCGTTGTGGATAACCTGTATTGGTACTTGCCGTTCATGTACTACAACTCGACAGGCATTCAGCCGAGGCTATACGTCTTCAAAACAGCGACCGGCACCTTGTGGGGAACCGCTGAATATGGTGGCTGGGCACTCATTCCCCGTCACCTGCACTCGATTTTCTTCAATGATTTTTCGACCCTGAAACTCAATGCCAGGAGAGTCTGGTGGGTGACGGGCATTGCTCGTCCTGAGCATGACGCCTTGTTTCCGAAACATTGGAAACAGGTGCTGACGCTAAGGGAAGGGGGCAGTGAGGCTCGTTTGTTCATCGTGGAGGACGCGCCAATCCCTGAGATTGGCGCGCTAACACAGTCTATGCAGCCGCCGCATCATTAGGCTCAAAACTGTCCGCCCGTGCCATCTGCCACATCCGCGAATAAAACTCGCCGTTCACTTCGCCAGTGAGCAATTCCCCCGGTTTCAAGAACACATGCAGCTGCGAGAACAGCTTGATCTCGGTCGCCGACATGCGTCGCACCAGATGCTTGGCCGACAGCTGTGAAGGATGGTCGAGGCCTGCGGCGGCGAGCATTTCGGCCAGGGCCTTCAGCGTATTGCGATGGAAGTTGTACACGCGCTGGGCCTTGTCCGGAACGACCAGCGCGCGCTGGCGCAGGGTGTCCTGGGTGGCGACGCCGGTCGGGCATTTGTTGGTGTGGCAGCTTTGTGACTGGATGCAGCCGATGGCGAACATGAAGCCGCGCGCCGAGTTGGCCCAGTCGGCACCGATGGCCAGGACGCTGGCGATGTCGAAGGCACTGACGATTTTGCCGCTGGCACCGAGTTTGATCTTGTCCCGCAGGTTCAGGCCCACCAGGGTGTTGTGCACGAACAACAGGCCTTCACGCATCGGTACGCCGATGTGGTCGGTGAATTCCACGGGCGCGGCGCCGGTGCCACCTTCCTTGCCGTCGACCACGATGAAGTCCGGGAGGATGCCGGTTTCCAGCATGGCCTTGGCGATGCCCATGAATTCCCACGGGTGGCCCAGGCAGAACTTGAAGCCCACCGGTTTGCCGCCGGACAGTTCACGCAGTTGCGCGATGAAGTGCATCATTTCGATCGGCGTGGAAAACGCGCTGTGGCGCGACGGCGAAATGCAGTCTTCGCCCATCGGGATGCCACGGGTTTCGGCGATTTCCTGGGTGACTTTGTGCTTGGGCAGAATCCCGCCGTGGCCGGGTTTGGCGCCTTGGCTCATTTTGATTTCGATCATCCGCACTTGCGGGTTCTGTGCCTGGGCGGCGAAGCGTTCCGGGTCGAAGCGGCCATCGGCGGTGCGGCAGCCGAAGTAGCCGCTGCCCAGTTCCCAGGTCAGGTCGCCGCCGTTTTCCCGGTGATAGGGGCTGATGCTGCCTTCGCCGGTGTCATGGGCGAAGTTGCCGAGTTTGGCGCCCTGGTTCAACGCGCGAATGGCGTTGGCGCTGAGGGAACCGAAGCTCATGGCCGAGATGTTGAACACCGATGCCGAGTACGGTTGGGTGCACTGCGGACCGCCGACCATCACCCGGTAACTGCTCGGGTCGCTTCGAGCAGGTACTGGCGGATTTCCGGGCGAATGCCCTCCMCCAGATAACGGATATTGCCCAGGATCGGGTAATTACGGCGCACCGCATGAGGGCTTTGCAGCAGGTCGAACAGGCCCACCAGGCTGAGGACGCCGGTGACGGCGGCGATCGGCCAGAGCCAGTCGTATGCCAGGAAGGGCAGGCTGGCGAGGGTGAATATCACACAGACGGCAAAGAAGGCGTAGCGGCTCAGGAGTGACAGGCTCATACGGTTTCCTTGGGTTCGGACTCGGTCATGTTGGACCGTGGTATACAGGCTTTTGTGGCGAGGGAGCTTGCTCCCGCTCGGCTGCGCAGCAGTCGCAAAACCTGCTGACGGGATTTGTCTGACTGAACGCATTGCCTGTTTTGGGTTCGCTTCGCGATCCAGCGGAGCAAGCTCCCTCGTCACAGAGATTTCCTGTGTTAGCACAGAGCGTCAGGCATTCTGCGCCTGGAGAATAAACGAAAACAGCCTGGATTGAGATTTGATCCCTTGTTCGGCTGGTCAGACAGCCGCTTTCGATTGGCGCACCGGCAGCTCGACCCGAAACGTGGTACCCACGCCGACTTCGCTGCGTACCGAAATGTCGCCCCGGTGTTTTTTCACGATGCCATAGGACAGGGACAACCCGAGCCCTGTCCCCTGGCCCACCGGTTTGGTGGTGTAGAACGGGTCGAATATCTTCTGCAGGCATTCCGGTTCGATGCCTGATCCGGTGTCCGCGACTTCGATCGACACCGTTTCACCTTCAAGCCCGGTACGCAGGGTGATGGTGCCCCGTTCCGGCCCCATGGCCTGAGACGCGTTGACGATCAGGTTCATGATCACCTGATTGATCTGCGACGGCAGGCATTCGATGTCAGGCAGCGTTTGATACTCCTTCACCACATCGGCCTTGTACTTGAGTTCATTGGCGACGATGTTCAGCGTCGACTCGATGCCCTGTTGCAGGTTGGTCCACTGCCATTCCTGATTGGAGTCGACGCGGGAGAAGTCCTTCAAGTCTTTGACGATCTGCCCGACCCGATTGATGCCGTCCTTGGACTCCTTGATCAGCAGCGGAATGTCTTCGCGCAGAAACTCCAGCTCGACCTTTTCCCGGAGCTGGCCGAGACGTTCGAGGACCTCGCTTGAGGTAATGGCCGCCTCCGCCTCCCGATAGGCATCGAGCAT
>NZ_JBFTMK010000156.1:0-9128 GCF_056396965.1 Pseudomonas sp. 05N434 | reverse complement strand
GGCTCAAGGGGTTGTACTGCACCGCGACCTGTTCGACTTGCTCGATCTTTTCCAGGTCGTAAACGCGCTTCTTGCGGTAGCTGATGAAGGCTGCCGCGAGGCCAAACACCATGCCCAGCGCCGGAATGCCCATGGCATGGGTGACGTTGATGCCGCTGATGTCCACCCCGCTACGGGCGACGTTGGCCAACAGGATTTCATTGAGGAAGATGTTGCCGAAGCCCACCGGCAGGAACATGTACGGCGTGATCAGCCCGAAGGTCATCACGCAGGCGATCAACCGCCGGTCCAGTTGCAGTTTGGTCAGCACATATAAAAGAGGCGGCACCAGCAACGGGATAAACGCGATATGAATCGGCAAAATGTTCTGCGAGGCGATGGCCACCACCCAGAGCAGGCCGATCAGCAGCCATTTGACATTGCCGCCGCCGTTGGTGTGCTGGCGATCGACCATGGCCAGGGCTTTGTCCGCCAGGGCGTGGGCCAGGCCGGACTTGGCGATGGCCACGGCGAACGCGCCGAGCAAGGCGTAGGACAACGCCACTGTCGCCCCGCCGCCGAGGCCGCTGTTGAAGGCTTTGAGGGTCGCATCGATCCCCAGGCCACCGGTCAAACCACCGACCAGCGCACCCACAATCAGCGCGATTACCACATGCACGCGGGACAGGCTGAGTATCAGCATGATGCCGACCGCGGCAATTACTGCATTAATCATCGTTACCTCAAGGCAAGCGGAAAGAGTCCGTCCGGCAGTGCGCACAAGCGCCGCCAGCGGATTGAAGAGAGGGTTTTATTAGAGGGCGCGCACTGTGCCGCAGCATCGTCCCCTTGTCAAAGCGAACGGCTATTGCCGATATGTAACGGATTGCGCTCCCACAGGGTTATGGGTTGGCTTCCGCTCTGTGTCAGCGTTTGGGCAGTTCGATCATCACTTTCAAGCCGCCCCACTCGCTTTCCTCCAGCCTCAACACCCCGCCCCACGTGTCGACGATGTCGCGCACGATGCCCAATCCCAATCCATGCCCATCGGTCTGTTCATCAAGCCGTGTACCGCGGCTGAACACCTGGTCACGCTGGTCTTCGGGAATCCCCGGCCCATCGTCTTCCACGCTCAACTGAAAACTTTCAGCCGTTTCAACCACGCTTAACCGAACCTCGGCATCCGCCCATTTGCAGGCGTTGTCCAGCAGGTTGCCCAGCAACTCCAGCAGATCTTCGCGATCCCACGGCAGTTGCAAACCGGCCGGTGCGCGGTAGCTCAGGTCGAGGTGTTCACCGTGAATCATGTTCAGCGTGGCCAGCAACCCCGGCAGCTCGGCATCGCAATCAAACAACGCACCCGGCAGCGCATCGCCGGACAACCGGGCGCGGTTGAGTTCGCGATTGAGTCGCTGCTGGACCTGCTCCAGTTGCGCTTGAATCACCTTGCGCAGCTGCGGGTGCGCATCGAGCTTCTCGCTGGAAGCCAGGCTCAACAACACTGCCAACGGGGTTTTCAACGCATGCCCCAAGTTGCCCAAGGCATTGCGCGAGCGCTTGAGGCTATCTTCGGTATGGGCCAGCAAATGGTTGATCTGCGCCACCAGCGGTTCCAGCTCCACCGGCACGGCTTCGTCGAGTTGCGAACGCTGGCCCTGCTGCAACTGGGCGATTTGCTCGCGGGCCTTTTCCAGCGGGCGCAAGGCGCGGCGCACGGTGATCCGTTGCAACAGCAAAATCAGCAACAGCCCCGCCAGCCCCAACCCGAGACCGACTTGTTGCATGCGACAGAAACTCTCGCGCACCGGCGTGTAGTCCTGAGCGACGCTGATGGAAATCGCCTGGCCCAGCCGCCGGTAGTCCGAACGCAGCACCAGCAACTGCTGCCCTTCCGGCCCCAGTTGCAGGTTGCTGTTCAGGCCCGGGTGTTCGAGCCGCGGCAGGTCCTGATCCCATAACGAGCGGGAGCGCCAATGGCTGTCGGCAAAGTCGATACGAAAATAGTGCCCGGAAAACGGGCGCTGATAGGCCGGCGACAGATGGCGCTCATCCAGCTGCAACCCCTGCGGGCCACGCACCAGCGCCACCAGCAGGTTTTCACTGTCGTTGCGCAACCCGGCTTCGAGGTAGCGCTGCAAACCCATTTCGAACAGCCACAGGCTGGTTTGCGCCAGCACCAGGCCGACGATCACCATCACGCTGATCAGGCCCAGGCTCAAGCGACGCTGGATCGACCTCACTGGGCTTGCCCGCCGAACAGGTAACCCTGACCGCGACGGGTTTCGATCACGCTGCGGCCGAGCTTGCGGCGYAGGTGATTGACGTGGACTTCTAGCACGTTGGAGTCGCGCTCGGTTTCACCGTCATAGAGGTGTTCGGCGAGGTGGCTTTTGGAAAGGATCTGTTCGGGGTGCAGCATGAAATAGCGCAGCAGGCGAAATTCGGCGGCGGTGAGCTGGATGTCGGCGCCGTCGCGGGTCACGCACTGGCGACCTTCATCCAGGTGCAGCCCGGCGGCCTTGAGTGTCGGCTGATTGGCCTGGCCGTGGGAGCGGCGCAACAAGGCCTGAATGCGCAGGTGCAGTTCTTCCGGGTGGAAGGGTTTGCTCAGGTAATCGTCGGCGCCGGCCTTGAGGCCTTCGATCCGCTCGGCCCAGGAACCGCGTGCGGTGAGAATCAGCACCGGCGTGGCCAGGCCACCGGCCCGCCACTGCGCCAGCACCTCAAGCCCCGGCAAACCCGGCAGGCCGAGGTCGAGGATGATCAGGTCATAAGGCTCGCTGCTGCCCTGGTACACCGCATCGCGGCCGTCGGCCAGCCAGTCCACGGCGTAGCCTTGCCGATTGAGGCCGGCCATCAATTCGTCGGCCAGCGGCACGTGGTCTTCCACCAGGAGCAAACGCATCGATCAATCTTCCTTGTCTTTAAGCACGTGGCCGGTGGTGGCATCGACGTCCAGCTCGCGCACCACGCCTTCGGCGGTCAGCAGCTCGACTTCATAAACATAGACGTCGTGTTTTTCTTCAAGCTCGGCTTCCAGCAACTTGGCCCCGGGATAGCGGTCCAGCGCTTGCTGCAAGAGCTGCTCCAGCGGCAGGATCACGCCCTGTTGGCGCAGGCGCAGGGCTTCGTCCTGATCCAGGTCGCGGGCCACGGCCACCGAGCAAAAAGCCAGAAGCACCAGCGCCATGCTTGAAAATGAAAGCACCTTCATTACGTATCCTGATGATCCCTGAGAACCTGCCCGCTGACCGCATCCAATTCCATATCCCACTCAATGCCTTGCGGGTCGCGCAGTTCCATCTGGTATTTGTACTTGCCGTACTCTTCTGCAAGCTCGGTGCCGGTGATGGTCGAGCCGGGGTGTTTGGCCAGAGCGGTGGCGTTGAGCTTCTCGAAAGACACAATGGTACCAGCGTCGTGCAGTCTCAGGGTTTCGTCGGGGCCCAGGTCGCGGGCATGAGCGAGGCTGGCGGTCAGGCAGATGAGGGACGCGGTGAACAGGGCAGTCAGGATTTTCATGGGGTGGCTCCGTATTTTCTTATGTGTTGCCGACGGCGCGACCTTAGCGATTCGAACTTAACTGAAACTGAATTGCCATCATTGGGAATAGCTTACGCATAACCCGGAGCTGCCGAAGGCTCGGGCCGCGATCGGACGATCTTTTGATTTGGATTTTTTGCGTGCATGACGCAGCCAAAAATCAAAGCATCGCAGCCTTCGGCAGCTCCTGCATTGATCGGGGACAATCGCAGCCCAAGAGGTGCTTATAATCCCTGCTTGCCAGACATCGAGACCGGTATGACCGCTATCCACATCAAGTTCCCTTCCCTGACCCTCAAGGCCGGCCCGCGTGCTCTGGCGCGCATCCGTGCCAACGGCTTGAACGCTGCCGATGTGGGCACGTTGCCGGGCGCCGCCGGTGGCCCGAAAGCGCTGGGGATTCAGGGTCTGGACCTGGCGCTGTTTGGCGAATGGCTGCCGGCGGCGCCCCGGGAGCGTTCGCTGATCGGCGCCTCGGTGGGTTCCTGGCGGTTCGCCAGCGCCTGCCTGCCGGATGCCGCCGAAGGCATCCGCCGCCTCGGTCATCTGTACACCGAGCAGAACTTCGCCAAAGGCGTGACCATGGCGCAGATCAGCCAGAGCTCCCGACGCATGCTCGATGACTTGCTCGACGGCCGCGATGCCGCGATTCTGGATAACGCCCACTACCGCCTGAACATCATGGTGGTCAAAAGCCACGGCCTGTTGGCGGACGATCATCGCGGCCGGTTGGGGCTGGGCCTGTCGTCAGTGATCGCCGACAACCTGCGCGGTCGCGCACGGTTGTCGCGGCATTTCGAGCGGCTGATCATCCACGACCCGCGCCTGGCACCACCGGTCAACGCGCTGAACGACTTCCCGTCGCGCTTCATCTCACTGAATGCCGGCAACCTGCGCCAGGCCCTGCTGGCCTCGGGTTCGATCCCGATGGTCATGCAAGGCGTACGCGACTTGCCGGGGGCCGGCGCGGGGACGTTCCGCGATGGTGGTCTGCTGGACTATCACCTCGACCTGCCCTACAGCGGCAACGACATCGTGCTGTATCCGCACTTCACCGACCGGGTGATCCCCGGCTGGTTCGACAAGACGCTGCCATGGCGCCGCGCCTGCCCTGAGCGCTTGCAGGATGTTCTGCTGCTGGCCCCGTCGAAGGAATACCTGGCACGCCTGCCCTACGGCAAGCTGCCGGACCGCAACGACTTCAAGCGCTTCATGGGCGATGCCCCGAGCCGACAGAAGTATTGGCGCGCAACGATGGATGAAAGCCGTCGCCTGGGCGATGAATTCCTTGAACTGGCCGCCAACGGTCGCCTCGGCGAGCGCTTGCTGACCCTTTAGTCAGTGTTTTGCCCGGAGCTCTGGTAAACTCGCCACCTGCCCACATCGCCGCGGCGATCGCCACCTGAAAGAGCTGAACATCACTGTGGAAATCTTCAAAGAATTTACCTTCGAATCCGCCCATCGCCTGCCCCACGTACCGGACGGCCACAAGTGCGGCCGCCTTCATGGTCATTCGTTCAAAGTGGCGATTCACCTGAGCGGCGACCTCGATCCGCACACCGGCTGGATCCGCGATTTCTCTGAAATCAAAGAGATCTTCAAGCCGCTCTACGAGCGCCTCGATCACAATTACCTGAACGACATTCCCGGCCTGGAAAACCCGACCAGCGAAGTGCTGGCCAAGTGGATCTGGAATGAGTTGAAGCCATTGTTGCCGGAACTCAGCGCGATCCGCATCCACGAGACCTGCACCAGCGGTTGCATCTATCGCGGTGAGTAAACGTAAATCCCATAAGGAGAATGCGTTTCGTCAGTGATATGAAAAACAGCCTTCAATGGCTGTTTTTTTATGCCTATGCTTTTGGGCTCGCACACGCCAAGAGGACGCACCCATGACTGACTGGCCGCTGGCTCAGACCTATCGTTTCAACGGGCACTCCGTTCGCTACGCCGTACGTGGCGACGGTCCGCCGCTGGTGTTCGTGCATGGCACGCCCTTCTCTTCTCATGTGTGGCACAGGATCGCGCCGCACTTCATCACCACGCACCGGGTGTATTACTTCGATTTGCTGGGTTACGGGCAGTCCGCACAGCCGGACGGCGATGTGTCGCTGGGCGTACAGAACCAACTGTTGGCGCAATTGCTGGAGCACTGGGGCCTGGAACGGCCAGACGTGGTAGCCCACGATTTCGGCGGCGCCACTGTGTTGCGCGCGCATCTGCTCGATGGCAAGGATTACCGCAGCCTGACGCTGATTGACCCGGTGGCGCTGTCGCCCTGGGGTTCGCCGTTCGTGCAGCATGTGCGTCAGCATGAAGCGGCGTTCAGCGGGCTGCCTGATTACATTCAACGGGCGATTGTGCCGACCTATATTCGTGGCGCGATCAAGCGCGAGATTTCCGATCAGGAGCTGGCGCCTTACGTGCAGCCCTGGCTGGGTGATTCGGGGCAAGCGGCGTTCTATCGGCAGATCGCGCAGATGGATGAGCGTTATACCCGCGAGGTCGAAGCGCTGTACCCGACGATTCGCTGCCCGGTGCAGATTCTCTGGGGGGAAAACGATCAATGGATTCCCATTGAACGCGGGCGGGCGTTGCATCAGATGATTGCGGGGTCGCAGTTTCATCCCGTTGCGAATGCCGGGCATCTGGTGCAGGAGGATGCACCGGAGGCGATCATGGCGGCGATATTGCGGTTTTTGCCGTTGGCACAGAACGCCTGAGCGACGGAGACCCTGTGGCGAGGGGGCTTGTCGGAACGCCGCATCGCCCCGTTGGGTCGCGAAGCGGCCCCAAAATCTCTGAGATACCAAAGATCTTGTGAGCGCTACGCACTCAAACGGGGGCAAGCCCCCTCGCCACAGGACGTTGTGACTACCTGATTGCTGCGTTCCAATTTGAACCACTGCCGCACTGCTTTCGTGCCCCTCTTCAGGCTAAATCCGCCGGCTCGGCTATAAAGAACAACACCCTCGCGCCATTGGCACGAGCACTGCAACACCCTCGCGTCCTCCATCCAGCAAGGAATGCCACATGACGCAGAACGATCCGGGCAACGATTACCCTTTAAGCGAAGTCCCGATGCATGCCCGCAAGGGGCTCGCCTCCACAGCCATGGTGCTGCTGGGTTTTACCTTCTTCACGGCGACCATGTTTGCCGGCGGCAAGCTGGGGGTGGCGTTCAGTTTCAGCGAGATGCTGGCGGTGATCATCGCCGGCAATCTGCTGTTGGGAATCTACGCAGCCGGGCTTGGCTACATCGCCTTCAAAAGCGGCCTCAATTCGGTACTGATGGGCCGTTTCTGCTTCGGCGAAGTGGGCAGCAAGCTCAGCGACCTGATCCTCGGCTTCACCCAGATCGGCTGGTACGCCTGGGGCACCGCGACCGCAGCCGTCGTACTCGGCAAATATTTCGAACTGAGCGAAAGCACCGTTCTGGGGCTGATGGTGCTGTTCGGCCTGGGCTTTTGCGCCACGGCGTACATCGGCTATCGYGGGCTGGAGATTCTGTCGTACATCGCCGTACCCGCCATGATGTTGCTGCTGACGCTGTCGATGTGGGTCGCGACGGTGAAGGTCGGCGGGCTCGAGGGTTTGCTCGCCGTGGTGCCGACGGCAACACTGGACTGGTCGACCGCGATTACCCTGGTGTTCGGCACCTTCGTCAGTGGCGCGACCCAGGCGACCAACTGGACACGTTTCTCCCGTTCGGCGCGAGTCGCGGTGCTGGCGAGCCTGATCGGCTTTTTCATCGGCAACGGCCTGATGGTGTTGATCGGTGCCTATGGCGCGATCGTCTATCAGCAACCGGACGTAGTCGAAGTGCTGTTGCTGCAAGGCTTCGCCATGGCCGCGATGGCGATGTTGCTGCTCAACATCTGGAGCACCCAGGACAACACGATCTACAACTTCGCCGTCGCCGGCTGCAATCTGTTGCGCACCGGCCGGCGCAAAACCGTGACCCTGGCCGGCGCGGTGATCGGCACGCTGCTGGCGCTGCTGGGCATGTACGACATGCTGGTGCCTTACCTGATTCTGCTGGGCACGGTGATTCCGCCGATTGGCGGGGTGATCATGGCGGACTTTTTCTTCCGTTACCGTGGGCAATATCCACGCCTGGCCGATGCCCGGTTGCCGGCGTTCAACTGGCCTGGCCTGAGCGCTTATGCGGTCGGCACCGTCGCAGCATTCAGCTCGCCGTGGATCGCGCCGCTGGTAGGGATTGCCACTGCCGCGCTAACGTATGTGTTATTGACCGGCGTACTGGGTGCCCGTACCGCCGAAGCACCACTACAAGATCTCTAAAAGGACTCGCCTGATGCATATCATCAACGCCCGCCTGCGCAACCAAGAAGGCCTGCATGAGTTGCACCTGGAAAACGGCCTGATTCACAGCATCGCCCGGCAAACCGAAGCCCCGTCACTGGGGCCGGATGACCTGGACGCCGGCGGTAATCTGGTGGTGCCGCCCTTCGTCGAACCGCACATTCACCTCGATGCCACCCTGACTGCCGGCGAACCGCGCTGGAACATGAGCGGTACGCTGTTCGAAGGTATCGAGTGCTGGGGCGAGCGCAAGGCCACCATCACTCAGGAAGACACCAAGACCCGCGCCAAAAAAACCATCCAGACCCTCGCCGCCCACGGCATTCAGCACGTGCGCACCCACGTCGATGTCACCGACCCGGAACTGATCGCGCTCAAGGCGATGCTCGAAGTCCGCGAGGAAAGCCACCACCTTATCGACTTGCAAATCGTCGCGTTCCCCCAGGAAGGCATCGAGTCGTACCGCAACGGGCGCGAGCTGATGGAAGAAGCGATCCGCCTGGGCGCCGATGTGGTCGGCGGCATTCCGCATTTCGAATACACCCGGGACCAGGGCGTAAGCTCGGTGAAGTTCCTGATGGACCTGGCCGAACGCACGGGCTGTCTGGTGGACGTGCATTGCGACGAAACCGACGACCCGCACTCACGCTTCCTTGAAGTGCTGGCCGAAGAGGCCCGCAGCCGCGACATGGGTTCGCGCGTCACCGCYAGCCACACCACGGCGATGGGCTCCTACGACAACGCTTACTGCGCGAAACTGTTTCGCTTGCTCGGGCACTCGGGGATCAGTTTTGTTTCTTGCCCCACCGAAAGCATTCACCTGCAAGGCCGCTTCGACAACTTCCCGAAACGCCGTGGCGTGACTCGCGTGAATGAGTTGCTCGAAGCGGGGATGAACGTGTGTTTCGGTCAGGACTCGATCGTCGACCCGTGGTATCCGCTGGGCAATGGCAACATCCTGCGGGTGCTCGAGGCCGGTTTGCACATCTGCCACATGCTCGGTTATCGCAATTTGCAGAGTGCGCTGGACCTGGTCACGGACAACAGTGCCAAGGCGATGAACCTGGGCGATCGCTATGGTCTGGAACGGGGCCGGCCGGCGAATCTGCTGATTCTGTCGGCGGACAGCGATTACGAGGTGATCCGCAGCCAGGGTCTGCCGCTGTATTCGATTCGCGGGGGCAAGGTGTTGATGAAGCGACAGATGCCGGTGGTTGAGTGGGCGGATCGGCTCTGAATCTTCGCTGACCGTTCGGGCGTCATCGCGAGCAGGCTCGCGA
>NZ_JBFTMK010000155.1:0-9132 GCF_056396965.1 Pseudomonas sp. 05N434 | reverse complement strand
GGGCATGAGCCGGCCGGACGGTCTGCTCGAAACCCATTCCTTGAGTCAGCTGCCCAAGGATTTGCTGGCCGTGCCGTTCCTCAAGGAAACCCTGACCGAAGATTTCGTCTTCTATTACGAAGCTCACGCCGACCGTCTCGGTTTGATTGGCAGTCTGCGGCGGATTATTTACGAGCATGACCTGAAGCTGCAGGACAGCCTGATCGAGCAGCTCTTCGACCAACCGGCGGATGTGGCGCTGTGGCGTGGGGCGGATGGGCGTCTCAAGGATTTCCTGTTGGTGATGGATCGCGGCGGACTGGCCAAGGTGCTGGAGCCGCTGGCGAAAGTGGCGCTGGATGATTCGCAACTGAGCAAGCTCGGCGAAGTGAAAGTCGGTGCCGACGCCGTCACCCTCTATCAGCTCAACTACAACGCCAGCAAGTCGTTGGTGTTCGCTTCCCATGGCGACAAATTGGTGGTGCTGTCCAATCCGGCCAAACTCTACGACCCGGATAACGGGGCTTTGGAGGAAACCGGCGGCGTTTCGACCAAGGCGATCGCCGCCTTGCTCAACGGCGACAAACTGTTCCCCGAAGCCTTCGGCCTGCCGCCGCGTGCGCCCGAGGTAAAACAACGCCTCTCGGTCAACTCCAGCGTGTTGGCCATGGGTTATCAGCGCTTCATCCCGAACTTTGCCGGCCTGCGTTTCGACATGGATGACAAGGGCTGGCACAGCTTCCTCGCCATGGACGAACTGGACAAGCAGCCGGACTTCGACTTCAAACCGATCTGGCAAGCCATGCCGATGGGCGCCAGCGCTTGCGTGGCCTTGCCGTTGGCCGCCGAACAACAGAAACCGCTGCTGGTGAAACTTGGCGCCGAAGAGTCCGTGGCCCAGGCCCTGACCGAACATATGGCCGGTGCCGCCGGCCTGTGCTGGTACGCCGATTCGCGGCTGTACACGCCGCTGCTGGTGGCCAGCCTGAATGACGATGACAGTGCCAAACTCGACGGTGACTTGGGCAACCTGTTCGGCTCGATGGTCGGTGCCTACGAAGGCAATGTTGCCGAGCACGCATTCCCGGTGGTCGAGAAACAGGACGGTAAAACCCATCAGTGGCAGCGCCAGGTCAGCTCCAACTTCGGCCCCTATAAGGCCAAGGATGCCGAGCAGCCGGACGCGATCACCGGCAAAGCCTTCATGCGCGTCAGCCTGGCGCGCCATGGTTCGACGCTGCTGTTCTCCCTCGACGACAAACTCGTCGACAAAGCGCTGGGCACCCTCGACAAACGCTTCCCGCCGCTGGCTGACGTGCTGCCGAAAGACCTGCTGATGCCGATCTATTTCGGCCCCGACTCCATGGCGCAACTGATGCAGCAGGAAACCCTCGACAGCCTGCCGCAGGACATGGAGCCGGTGTTCTACAACGCCGCGCAAACCTACCTGATCCCGAAACTGCGCACCCTTGGCGGCTACGGCAAATACGCCCTGACCTTGCCCAAAGGCAGCGAGCCCGACGGCCACTGGCAATGGCTGCCGCTGGAGTGGAAAGCTCTGTGACCGCACTCATCCGAGGCCTCGGCTTGCTGGCGTTGCTGCTGGGGACCCGCACATTCGCCAGCGAAGCCGCCGCGCTCGACCCGCAGCAATCCCAGGTATTCCGTGCCTGGTTCGTGCGCATCGCCCAGGAACAATTGACCCAAGGCCCGAGCCCGCGCTGGTATCAGCAGGACTGCGCCGGGCTGGTGCGGTTTGCCGCCAACGAAGCGCTGAAAGTCCATGACGACAAATGGCTGCGCAGCAATGGCCTGTCCAACCGCTACCTGCCGCCGGAGTTGCAACTGAGTGACGCCCAACGCGGCCTCGCCCAGCAATGGCAGCAGGGCGGCGGCAAGGTCGGGCCCTACGTCAACGCGATCAAACTGATTCAGTTCAACAGTCATCTGGTCGGCCGCGACCTGGCCCAGGCCCGGCCCGGCGACCTGATGTTTTTCGATCAGGGCGATGACCAGCACCTGATGATCTGGATGGGCCGCTTCATCGCCTATCACACCGGCACCACCACCCCCACCGACAACGGCATGCGCTCCGCAAGCCTGCAGCAACTCATGACATGGAAGGACACCCGATGGATACCCGACGCAGCCAACCCCAACTTCATCGGCGTCTATCGACTGAACTTTCTCTCCCAATGATCGGTGCCCGCATGCTGCGCATTTGCTCAAAACTGCCTCTTTTGCTTGCGTTGGTTCTGCCGCTGTCGGCAGTCAACGCCGAAGACACCGTCGAGCCGAGCGGCTATACGCCGGTAGCCGGTGAAAGCTTTTTCCTGTTGGCCGACAGTAGTTTCGCCAGCGATGAACAAGCGGTGGTACGCCTCGAAGCGCCGGGTCGTGACTATCGCCGGTTCCGCATGGAGCCTTACGGCGGTGCGGACATTCGGGTGTATCGCATCGACAAGCCGCTGGATTTCCTCAAGCGCCAGAAGAACCTGCACCGTGTGGTCAGCGACGGCCAGTTCAAGGGCGAAGGCCTGTCGAACACCCTCGCGTACCTGTGGGACAACTGGTACCGCAAATCCCGTCGGGTGATGCAGCGGGCGTTTTCCTACGAGTCGCGTAAACAAGTCACCGAGGAAGTGCCGGAACTGAAGATGGGCACCGCCATCGCCGCGCCAACGCCCTACGACGCACAGCCGCAATTCGCGTTGATTCCGGGCCTGCCGGTGGTCAGCCAATTCCGTTATCCGCTATGGCAAGCCAAACCGATCCAGCCGCCTGAAGGCGTGAAACTGGTTGGTTCTTCCAGTGAGTTCGTCAGCGTCTCGCCGGGCAACGTGTACATCCCGTTGGGCAACCTGAAACCGGGCCTGTATCTGGTGGAAGCGCTGATCGGCAAGTACCGCGCGACCACTATGGTGTTCGTCTCCAACACCGTGGCCGTGAGCAAGATTGCCGGTGATGAATTGCTGGTGTGGGCTGCGCGCAAACACGAAGGCAGTTCGGTGCCAAAAGTGAATGTGCTATGGACCGACGGCCTGGGCGTGATGAGCAGTGGCGCTACCGATGCCGATGGTTTGCTGCGCCTGAAACACGTCAGCCCCGAGCGTTCGTTCGTGATCGGCGAGGACGAAGAGGGCGGGGTGTTCGTCTCCGAGAACTTCTATTACGACAGCGAAATCTACGACACCAAACTCTATGCGTTTACCGATCGACCGCTGTACCGGCCGGGTGATTGGGTGTCGTTGAAAATCGTCGGTCGCGAGTTCAAGAATGCCCGGGATTCCGTGGCGCCGACCGCTGCCGATGTCAATGTGACGGTGCTCGATGCCACCGGTACTGCGCTGCAGTCGTTGGCGTTGAAGCTCGATTCCAAGGCCGGCACCCAGGGCCGTTTCCAGTTGCCGGACAATGCGGTGGCAGGTGGTTATGAGCTGCGTTTCAGCTACAAGGATCAGGCCTACAGCAGTGCCTTCCGCGTGGCTGAGTACATCAAGCCGCACTTCGAGATTTCTCTGAACCTGGCCAAGCAAGATTACCGCACCGGCGAACCGGTCAAGGGCAGTCTGGTGTTGTTGTACCCGGACGGTAAACCAGTGGCCGACGCCAAGGTGAGCCTGAGCCTGCGCGCCCAACAACTGTCGATGGTCGATAACGAACTGCAATACCTGGGGCAATTCCCGGTGGAGCTGACCAGCGCCGAACTGACCACCGACGCCAAGGGCAACGCGACGCTTGACCTGCCCGCCGCCGAGAAACCGAGCCGCTACATGCTCACCGTGTTCGCCAGTGATGGCGCGGCGTACCGGGTCAAGACCACCAAGGAAATCCTCATCGACCGTGGTGCCGCCAGTTTCCGCCTGAGCGCGCCGCAACGGTTCAGCGCGGTGGGCGACAAGGTTGCCTTCAGCTACGCCAATGAAGGTGGCAGCGAGCAGAGCAAAGCGGTCAACCCGAGCAGCTACAGCTGGGTGCGACTCGAAGATCAGACCACTGGCGAAGGAAAACTCGCCGCCAAGGACAAAGGCTTCAGCCTGGCCTTCGACCGTCCGGGTACTTACAACCTGACGCTGAAAGATGATCATGGCCGCGTGCTTGGCGCGACCGGTCATTCGGTCACGGGTGATGGCGTCAAAGCCGTGCCCGGCACCGTGGAAATCGTCCTCGACAAACCCGAATACAAGGCCGGCGACGAAGCCCTCGCGTTGATCACTTTCCCCGAGCCGGTCAGCGATGCGTTGTTGTCGCTCGAGCGCGACAAGGTCGAGGCCACGGCGTTGCTGTCCAAGGGCGGCGACTGGCTGAAGATGGAAAAACTCAGCGACACCCAATACCGCGCGCGCATCGCGGTGAAGGACAACTTCGCGCCGAACCTGACGTTCTCCGTGCTCTACACCAAGGGCGGTCAGTACAGCTTCCAGAACGCCGGTATCAAGGTGGTCGCGCCACAGATCGATGTGGCGATCACTACCGACAAAGAGGCGTATCAACCCGGCGATACCGTGTCCGTGGACCTCACCACCCAGTTCGCCGGCAAGCCGATTCCGGCGCACCTGACGGTCAGCGTGGTCGACGAAATGATCTACGCGCTGCAACCGGAAGTGGCGCCGACCATCGACCAGTTCTTCTACCACCCGCGCCGCAACAACGTGCGCACCAGCGCCAGTTTGTCGTTCATCAGCTACGACGTGGCACTGCCGGGCAGCCCGGGTGCGCCGGGCAAAGCCAACCGCAGCGAGCGTGGGGTGAAAGTGCTGGAGCGGCCGCGTCGTGAAGACGTCGACACCGCCGCGTGGCAGCCGGAATTGATCACCGACGCCAACGGCAAGACCCGCTTCACCTTCAAGATGCCGGACTCCTTGACCCGCTGGCGCATCACCGCCCGCGCCATCGCCGATGACGGCCAGGTCGGGCAAAAGAAGCAATTCGTGCGCTCGGAAAAACCGCTGTACCTGAAGTGGAGCGGCCCGACCAAATTCCGTAACGGCGACAAACCGGATCTTGGCGTATTCGCTTTCAGTCAGGCCGAGAAACCGGTCAAGGCTGAGCTGGTGATTCATTACGCGGGTGCCGAGCAACGTGTGCCGGTCACACTGAACAACGGCATCAACTACATCCCATTGCCGGCATTCACATTGGCCAATGGCGATTGGACCGCCGAGCTGGTGYAGGATGGCAAAACCGCTGACGCCTTGGCCGTACGCCTGACCGCGACTGGCGAAGGCTGGCAGGTGACCCAGAGCCAAAGCCTGGACGCGGTCAGCGGCGACACGCCGTTGACCTTGCCGGCGGACGCCACGGATATTCGCCTGCGTCTGGATGACAGCCCGCAAGCGGTGTTCCGTTCGGCCCTCGACGATCTGCTGAGCTATCCGTATGGCGGCGTCGAACAAACCGCCAGCCGTCTGCTGCCGCTGAGCATCGCCTATCCAACGCTGTCGTCGAACCCACAGATCCGTGATCGCTTGCGTTTGATCATGCAGAACAGCCGCCTGCGTCTGGTGCAAATGGCCGGGCCGTCGGCGTGCTTCACTTGGTGGGGCTTTGACGGCGAGCCGGATGCATTCCTCACCGCTTACGCCTATTACGCCGACTGGCACGCCAGCAAAGTGCTGGAACTGAGCCTGCCGCCGGAGCACTGGCAGCGGGTGTTGGWGGTGTACGCGAAACAGGCGCAAAACACACCACTGTTGCAGCGGGCGTTGATTCTGTCGTTTGCCAAACAGATGCAATTGCCGGTGAACACGCTGCTCAGCGGTTTGATCGACGACTTGGTGAAAGCCGGCGAAGGCAATGCCGCGAGCGTGATGGACGATGGCGCAGAGAGCCTGGTCATGAACGATCCGGATTCGGCCTTGGGGCTGGCCAGTGCTCGGGTGTTGACCGCGTCTTTGGCGCGTCAGGCCAAGGTCAATCTGCCGCCGGCGTTCAGTCGTCAAGTGGATGCTGCGCAACAGCAAGTGGCCACCAGCGCTCAACCGTTTGTCGAAGCCCTGAACCTGTCACTGCAAGCTTTCGATCAGGCTCATGCGCAAGCGTTGTTGCAACGCCTGTTGCCACAGCAATCGACCCTGGAACGCGCGTTGGCGCTGACCTGGTTGCAACGCAGCATCGAGCAGGCCTCTCCGACCATCGCACTGGCACCGGGTGAGGGCTGGAAGAAACGTTACAGTGATACCGGTGAGATGTATTGGACGTGGCAGGGCTCCTCGCCAGTGCCGGCGGCATTGTCGCTGACCGGGACGCAAGAGCGCCCGCTACGCGCCATGTTGAGCTTCCAGACCAAACAACCGGCAATCGATCCGATGGCTGTGACCATCACCCGTCGCCTGTCGCGTCTGGTGCCGGGTGATGAAGCGTTCGAATTCAAACTCGAAGCGGTCGGCACCAAGCCGTTGTCCAGCGACAGCCTGTACCTGGACGAAGTGATCATCACCAGCAAAGCCGCGAAACCGCTGCGCTACGGCATGCTCGAAGTGCCGCTGCCACCGGGTGCGGACGTCGAGCGCACCACGTGGGGCATCAAGCTGATGGGCAAGGCCGGCACCGAGCCGACCTCGCTGGAGAAGGCCCGTTTCGAGCCGGGGCAAATGGCCTATGCGGTGCCAGTGGATGCGCTGAGCGGTGAGTTGCGCCTGCGTCATCTGGTGCGCTTCTCGCAAAAAGGCCAGTTCAACCTGCCGCCGGTGCGCTTCACGCAGGTCTACGCGCCACAGCACCAGGCTCAGGAACAGAAGCAGGCGCTTGGCCAGGTCACGGTCAATTGACATGACCCGGCCTCTGGTCTGGTTACTGCTGTGTTTGATTCCTGCGCTGGCGACAGCGCAGGACGAGCCGTTGCGCCTGGGCTTCAAGGGTGAATTGCTTGCGTTGAGCCAGACTCAGGTGATCTCGCGTGAGCCATTGCCTGATGATTTGCAGACGCCGTTGGGCAGCTTGTGGAAGCTGTTTGTCTACGGTTGGCTGGTGGACACCGGCGCGCGCGAACCCGCTTATGAATGTCGCGGGCAATCGAAGGAAGAAGTTTATTGCTGCACGGCGGGCGGCACGATCGGGCGTGATCAGGCGTTGGTGAAGTCTTGCGGCTTGTACTTTGAGCCTGCGCGCCTGGGCATTGCCGGCGCACAGTGGCGCGAGTATTGGCAGGCCAGACAAGCGCCGAAATGGTTGCTGGATTTGCCGTCGTTGCAACCGCAGACCCGGGTTTCGGTGGCGGAGTTGTTGAAGGTGTTGGCCGTGATGCCGGCGCAGGATCAGGCGCGAAGGGTGTTGCTCGATGTGGTGCTCAATGCCGCGGATGGCAATGTCGTGGGTGAACTCGGTGGTCGGTTGCGGGTGAAAACCTGGAGCTGGCTGGGGGATCAGGATCCTTCGTCGCGCCAAGGCGGATTCGCGGGCTGGACGGTAGACGGCACGCCGATCTGGGCCGGTGGGCGTGGCACCAGCCAAATGGTGTTGCGCCATTATGGTCAGTCGCTGGCGACGGTGCTGCCCTCGTCGTGGCCAGCCGAGGCAGGGAAGTGCGTTGAGGTCGGTCTGTTCGCGCGTTATCCACTGAAACGCGTGTTGTCGGGGGATCGCGTTATAGCGCCCGGCCCYTTGCARGGCGACTACCGCGTCGAGTTCGYCAACGGYAAYCAACTCGATATCCACAGCGACGGCGAGTTGTTCTTGCTCAAAGACAAACTCATCGCCCGCCTCGATCGTGAAGAATACGTCGCCCGCGTCCTGCAGCGCGAAGCCAGGCCTGAACCCGTCGAAGCGGCCAAAGCCCTGGCCGTCGCGATCCGCACCTACCTGCTGCAAAATGCCACTCGCAACGGCGATTGTCTGAGCATCGATGACAGCAGCAGTCGACAGCGCGTCGCGCCACGTCCGGCCGCCACTGAATCGCGCAACATCGCCGCGTGGACCAGCGATCTGGTTCTCGCAGGCAGCAACGTCACCTATCACTCCGACCAACCGGGGCCGGACAAACTCTCCTGGCAGCAAGCCGTCGAACAAGCCAATGCCGGCCAACGCTACGACGCCATCCTGCTGCATGCCTACCCGCGCGCCAGCCTCAGTCGCTGGGACAACCCGGTCGCCTCCTGCGAAGCGCTGCCCGCCGCGCAAGACTGGCTGCAAAACCAGCGCCGCGGCTGGCGCCAACGACTCGAAAGCGAAGTCGGCTACAACGAAGTCAGCACCTTTGCGGTCTGCCGCCTGGCCTTTGGTCGTCCGTTTGTCGACCGTGAACGCCAGCGCATCTACGTACGCGGCGTGCTGTCGTTGCAAGACCGCCTCGACCTGACCCACGAATACCTGCACCTGGCCTTCGAAGCACACCCTAACGGCCAGGATGAAACCTACATCGAAGGGCTCGCCCGTCACCTCTTGCTGGAATAGGCCATGAAACTCCGTTATCCACAGGTCTTGCTGTTGCTTTGCGCTTTTTGCGTACTGCCAGCGACATTTGCCGCCGTCAAACTTGATACGCCCATTGGCGGCTGGCGTACCGGCGCCCCTGAAGGCGAAGGCGAAAACTTTCGTCAGACGGTCAATTATCCGGCTTCGTCGGTTAACACCCCGGTGGGCCAGGCCAATACGGCGCGCATTACCGGCCAGATCCAATCCACCCCCAAGAGCAATGAACCTGGCAAGCTGATCGTCAACGGCGTCAGCATGCCACTGAAGATAGACCCCGCCGGTCACTTCGACCGCCCGTTCTCATTCCCCAAAGGCAGCAACAGCGTTGAAGTCCGCAGCCCCGATGGCCAACAACGCCACCGCACGCAGTTTCTTAACGCCAGCGGCGGCGCAACCCCGGCCAAGTTGCGGGTGCTGCTGTCCTGGGACAGCGACAACACGGATCTGGACTTGCACCTGATTACGCCCGACGGCGCGCACATCTGGTACGGCGATCGAGTTGCACCCAACGGCGCAGCGCTGGATGTCGACGTGACCACCGGCTACGGCCCGGAAATCTTCGCCATGCCCGCGCCGATCAAGGGGCAATACCTGGTGTATGTGAACTACTACGGTGGCGGGTATCGCAGTGATGACGAAGGTCAGGAGGATGCGGTTCAGCCGCTGACCACCGCGCAAGTGACAGTGATTACGGAGGAGGGGACGCCAGATGAAAAAATGGAAACGTTCCTGGTGCCGATG
>NZ_JBFTMK010000154.1:0-15836 GCF_056396965.1 Pseudomonas sp. 05N434 | reverse complement strand
ACCTACCGTTTTATAGAGCTGAAATGGATGGCGACGGATAAATGCCATGCCGGTTTCTACTAATAGGTCCGAACGCAACAACGTTCCGTCGAGGTCAACCACGAGGGGGAGGGGCACGAGAACTGTCCTTGAATGCTGGACTAACAAATCAGTTTGTTAGGTCGATGGAAGCCGCAGGAGGCGATATAGTTGCTCCTGTGATGGCTAGCCAACCATCCACACTAAGTTTTGCGGGGCACGTTACCATAGAGAGGGCTTGTCGTCATGGATCCAGTGCCAATGAAACGCACCCGGATAGACCTTATGGCATAACCATAGACGGTGAGTATTTTTCATTGCGGAGTCCTTTATTCCGCTCAATAGTCTTTAACTACTGGTGCTAAGCCTCGTCATCATCGGCGGTCTGCGCCTGTGCATGCGTCAATATTTCATGGGAGACTGGTTCGCCGCCGCGCAGCATGTACCGTTCGCCAACCGGATGATCGCCTCACCAAAGTCGCCATCTACGGTGCAGGCGTAGCCGGCAATCAGCTGGTTGCAGCACTTCGCATGGGCCGAGTCTTGCGTCCCGTGGCTTTTATCGATGATGATCCGAGCATCGCGGATCGTTCGATTGCCTGGTTGCAAGTCTACAAACCCGCTGGCGGATCGATCGGCGTAGAGCGTTGTCGGCAGATCTTCTCGCTTGGCCCAACGACGCTTCTGTTGTTCGAACATAGCGAATTCAATCTATACAGCATCCTCTCGGAACTGGAGCAGCGCGCTTGTCGTAAGTCGGTTTCGGTCAAATTGTTGCCGATTCTCGGTTCCATCCGCCACCGGGACAAACTTCTGGATGTGATGAAAACCTGGGGCGTGGACGCCGTCTACCACGCTGCCGCTTATAAACACGTCCCGATGGTCGAGCGCGACAACGTGGCAGCGACCCAACATCCGATGATCATGACGATTACGCTCGCGTCCGCCAGATCCTGCGCGAAACCGTCAGCGGCTACGCCCCTGATGGCGATATCGTTGACTGAAGCTACCAGCAGCGCCGCCTCGATCCCTGATTATTTCACATCCTGTAACTGACACATTTTTGACAGGCTCCAGACATCGCCTAAGTTTGGGAGGCAGCTTCGGAAAAGCTGCTTTCTCAATCGATGTCATGGAGCTTCATTTATGCGTACTGGCTATTTCTACTCCCTGGTTTTTGCCCTGCTCACCAGCGCCTCTATTGCTGCAATAGCCGCGCCTGCGGTGAAGCCTGAGACAGGCAATGCACCTTTGGTGCAGGAAGTTTCCCCTAAAGCGCAAACAGGAAAAGTCGATCTTAATGGCGCTGATGCACCCACCCTGCAGCGTGAGCTGTCCGGTATCGGGGAAGCCAAGGCCAAGGCGATTGTTGCTTATCGTGACAGTAATGGTCCATTTTCGTCCGTTGACGAATTGCTGGAAGTGAAAGGCATCGGTAAAGCGATCCTGGATAAGAATCGCGAGAAGCTGGAAGTGAACTAAGCTTCAAGATCAACGCTGAGAGGCCGGTCATTGACCGGCTTTTTTGCATTGTGGCGTAAAGCGAGGTGGCGTGCCTTTCATCGGAGTCAGAAAAATTACGACTATCATATCGTCTTAAGATTATGCCTATAATAATTCTCCTATTTGCCGATGCGCCCAGGCGCTCATCTCTCTATCGCATCCTCAGGAGCTCGCTCATGAACACTCTCCAGACCCAAGGTACAGCCCTCGTCACCGGAGCATCCTCCGGTATCGGTGCAATTTACGCTGAGCGTTTGGCAGCTCGTGGTTTTGATTTGTTGCTGGTTGCTCGTGACGAGCAGCGGCTGGAAGCTGCGGCGAGCACGTTGCGCGCCGAGCATGGCATTAAGGTGGAGGTGCTCAAGGCAGATCTCACACAACGGGATGATGTGCTGAAGGTGGAGCAACGGCTTCGCAGTGATTCGAGTATCAGCCTGTTGCTCAACAACGCGGGCGTAGCTGCCGATGGTTTGTTGGCAAACGCAGACATGGAGCAACTGGGACGGCTGATCCAGCTGAACGTTACAACAGTCACACGTCTGGCATCGGCTGCAGCTGCCAGTTTTGCCAAGGCTGGGCGCGGCTCGATCATCAATATTGCCTCGGTGGTGGCGTTGTTTCCTGAGCGGTTCAATGCGACGTACAGCGCGAGCAAGGCTTATGTATTGAGCCTGACTCAGTCGTTGAACGCTGAGCTGCAAGGCACCGGGGTCCAAGTGCAAGCGGTATTGCCGGGAGTGACACGCACCGAGATTTTGGAGCGCTCAGGTATTGATGCGTCCCAGATTCCGGAGGACATGATCATGGACGCGGGAGAGATGGTCGACGCGGCGCTGTCGGGTCTGGATCAGGGTGAACTGATCACCATTCCTTCGTTACCGAATGTCTCCGAGTGGGAAGCTTTTATGGCGGCGCGTCATGCGATGGCGCCGAATCTGTCCAGAAGCATGGCAGCGGCGCGTTACAAGTGAGGCGCCATGAATCGACTGAGGTATTTGCGCTATGAGTAATCGTCGGGTGGTAGTCACGGGCATGGGCCTGGTGTGTCCGTTGGGGAGCGGCGTCGAAGCGGTTTGGGCGCGTATGTTGGCTGGACGCTCCGGGGTGCGGGCGTTGCCGGACGAGGTGGTTGCCGATCTGCCGGCCAAGGTCGGTGGCGTGGTGCCGACTCTGGAGGAAGATGCCGAGGCGGGTTTTGACCCGGATCGGGCGACGCCGCCCAAAGAGCAGAAGAAGATGGACCGCTTCATTGTGTTCGCCATGGAAGCGGCGCGTCAGGCCGTGGAGCAGGCCGGTTGGCAAGCGCTCGACGCCAATGCCCAGGAGCGCACGGCCACTATTATCGGCTCGGGCGTGGGTGGTTTCGGCGCGATTGCCGATGCGGTGCGCACCACCGACAGCCGTGGTCCGCGACGGTTATCGCCGTTCACCATTCCTTCGTTTCTGGTCAATCTCGCCGCGGGCCATGTGTCGATCCAGCACGGTTTCAAGGGGCCTTTGGGGGCTCCGGTAACAGCGTGCGCGGCCGGGGTCCAGGCGATTGGCGACGCGGCGCGGCTGATTCGTTGCGGTGAGGCGGACATTGCGGTGTGTGGCGGCGCGGAAGCAGCGATCGATCGGGTCAGTCTCGCCGGATTTGCGGCGGCTCGGGCCCTGTCCAGCGGCTACAACGATACCCCGGAGCGCGCCTCGCGGCCGTTCGACAGTGGGCGCGATGGCTTCGTGATGGGCGAGGGTTCGGGCCTGCTGGTGATCGAATCCCTGGAACATGCCTTGGCACGCGGCGCTCAACCATTGGCCGAGCTGGTTGGTTACGGCACCAGCGCCGATGCCTATCATCTGACTGCGGGGCCGGAGGATGGCAGCGGTGCGCGTCGGGCGATGTCGCTGGCGCTGGCTCAGGCGGGCATTTCGCCGGCACAGGTGCAGCATCTCAACGCGCACGCCACCTCGACACCGGTTGGCGATTTGGGAGAGCTGGCGGCCATCAAGTCGTTGTTCGGCTCGGACAACAAGATCGCGGTGACGTCGACCAAGTCCGCCACCGGGCATCTGCTCGGCGCCGCAGGCGGAGTCGAGGCGATCTTTACCCTGTTGGCACTGCGAGATCAGGTGGTGCCGCCCACGCTCAACTTCGATAACCCGGATCCGGCCACCGAAGGCGTGGACATCGTCCACGGTCAGGCGCGACCAATGAACATCGACTACGCGATGTCCAACGGTTTCGGATTCGGCGGTGTGAACGCCAGCGTATTGTTCAAATACTGGGAGGATTAGTTCACGACAGGCAGGTGATGGCACGAATAGTGATTACTCATTCGCAGACGATTGTTGAACAATCACGAGGCGTTGAGTATGAGCAGCGGACTGTCCCTGGCCGACCACATCACATTGGAATTGCGCGCTGACATCATCGGCGGTCGTTTGCTGCCCGGCATGGCGCTGGTGGAAAACGATCTGGTGTCGGCCTACAACGCCTCGCGCAACACCATTCGCGAGGCGTTGCACCGTCTGGGGCAGGAAGGGCTGACCCGCTATGTCCGCAACAAGGGCGTGATGGTGCGCAGGCTGGGTGTCGATGATGTGCGCGATTTGTTCAAGGTTCGGCGCACCCTGGAACTGCAAGCCATCAGCGCCAGCCAACCATTGCGTGAGTATCAGTCCGACCGGATGCTCGAAGCCCTGGAGGCCACAGAACTGGCCCGGGAGCGTGAGGACTGGCGCGCCGTCGGCACCCACAGCCTGGCCTTTCATCAACACATCGTCGGATTGCTGCGCAGTCCGTTGTTCGATGAGTTCTTCACCAACGTTGTCGCGCAACTGCGCCTGGTGTTTTGCACCGCTCCCGATGAATCATGTTTTCAGGCGCCCTGGCTGGCGCGTGACCGGCAGATACATGAGTTGCTGGCCGACGGCGACAAACGCGCGGCTGCGGACGCCATGAGCCGTTATCTCGACGATTCCGAACACCTCCTGTTGCAGATGCTTGCCCCTTCTTCCCATCACTGATCGAGGATTTTGTGCCATGTACAAAGACTATCCGGCGGCCTATCAAGTCAGCAAAGGCTCGGCCTTGCAGGTGGACACAGCCTTCTATGAACGGATCCGCGACCAGAAAGAGGGGCGCACGCTGATCGAGCAGTTCGAAGTGCCGATCCGTACCGGTCGCGCCTGGAATGTGCCGGCCGGGCATGTGTTCAGGGTCACGACCCCGGTCGGCCCGCAAGTCGGGGATTTCAACGTCTGGAATGCCCACGATCCGCGCGAGCGCTTGTGGGCGGCGCGGACCCGGCAGTTGCAGGGCGCCCATGTCAGCACCCATGACCGGCTCTGGTCGAACCTGCCATTTTTACGGCCGCTGGTGACCATTACCGACGACAGCCTGGCCGGTTATGGCATCGACGAACACGGCGGGCGTTTGCACGATTTGCTGGGAACGCGCTGCGATCCTTACGTGAACAAAATGCTTACCGGCGAAGACTTCCATCATCACTGCCACTCCAACCTGACTCGCGCCGTATTGCCCCATGGCCTGACCGAGTTCGATGTGCATGACGTGTTGAACATTTTCCAGTGCACCGGCCTGAACCACGACGACCTGTATTTCATGAAAGCCTGCCCGGCGCAGAAGGGCGACTATCTGGAGTTCTTTGCCGAGATTGATCTTTTGTGTGCGCTATCGACCTGCCCGGGTGGCGATCTGTCGCTGGCCATGTGGGGGCCGGATGCGCAGGATCCGTTGAGCGTCTGTCGCCCGCTGGGAGTAGAAATTTACCGGTTGGAGGATTCGTTGCTTGAAGGCTGGAGCCAGCCGGAGCGTGCGGCTTACAAGGGATTGCATGGCTTGCACATTGCCAAGGCGGCTTGGGAAAAGTGAAGGGTTTTTGTGGCGAGGGGGCTTGCCCCCTCACCACAATTTCGGTCAGCGGTCCTGCGCATCCTTGGCATCCGCTTCCGCGTTGCGTTCGGCGACGCGCTTACGTTGCTCTTCAGTCAATTCGACCTTGTTGGCGGTGTCACGCAGCATCATCAAACCGCCAACGATCGAGCCGATGGCAACGATCAGAATCAACCAGGCATACCAGGGCATAGGAGTTCTCCTTAAGGGCAGGCCGGTGGACAAGGGTTTTGCCAACCGATCCTGCATACCACTTTTGAGCGATGGAATTTCGCAGTGGTTCCATTCTATGCCTGATCCGACAGCAGCACTGCGGCTGTTTAGAGCCCGGTCAACATCGCATCCGCCGGCGCATCGGCACGCAGTTGCGCGGTCAGCATGAAGTACACGAAACCCACTGCCATGAAGCCGAGGAAGATCAACCCGATCAAGGTGTTGAACCAGGCCATCGCCACCAGGCAAACCACCGCCAACACCAGCGCAATGAATGGCAGCAACGGGTAGCAAGGCGCGCGGAAAGTGCGTTCCAGGTTCGGTTCGGTTTTGCGCAGTTTGAACAGGCTGAGCATGCTCATGATGTACATCACGATCGCACCGAATACCGCCATGGTGATCATTGCCGCCGTCAGCGTCATGCCGCCGAGGTTGATCAAGCCGTCACTGTAGATCGCGGCGATGCCGATCACGCCACCGGCGATGATTGCCCGGTGCGGGGTCTGGAAACGCGACAGTTTGGCCAGCGATGCCGGCAAGTAACCGGCCCGGGCGAGGGCGAAGAACTGCCGCGAGTAGCCGAGGATGATCCCGTGGAAACTCGCCACCAGGCCGAACAGGCCGATCCACACCAGCATGTGCAACCAGCTGGAGCTTTCGCCAACCACGGCTTTCATCGCTTGCGGCAGCGGATCGTTGATGTTCGACAGGGTGCGCCAGTCGCCGACACCCCCGGCAAAGAACATCACGCCCATCGCCAGCAGCACCAGGGTCAGGATGCCGCTGATGTAGGCCTTTGGAATCGTGCGTTTCGGATCCTTGGCTTCTTCGGCGGCCATGGCCGCGCCTTCGATGGCCAGGAAGAACCAGATGGCGAACGGGATCGCCGCGAACATCCCGGCAATCGCCGGCGCACCGAACACATCAGAGCCGGCCCAGCCGTTGAGGGCGAAGTTGCTGAAACTGAACGCCGGGGCGACCACGCCCATGAACACGATGTACGCCCCGACCGCTGCGTGTTTCGGGTCCAGGGCGGGAAACTGCACGTTCAGATAGGCGCCGATCGCCAAGGCAATCGTCGGTGGCGCGAAGACGAATTCGATCAGCGTCGCCAACCCGGCAATCAACCCACCTTTCTCGCCAAAGGCACGGCGGCTGTAGGCAAAGGGACCGCCGGCATGGGGAATCGCGGTGGTCAGCTCGGTGAAACTGAAGATGAATGCTATTCACCTAAGAGTCTTGAGTCAGTGAGTAACCCGTGGCGAGGGAGCTTGCTCCCGCTTGAATGCGTAGCGCTCACAAAAATCGGCGATTGTTATCAGGTTTTTGGGGCCGCTGCGCAGCCCAACGCGAGCAAGCTCGCTCGCCACAAAGGTAGGCATGACTGAAGAATCGCGCTTAAGTGAACAGCGTTACTCTTTACACATTCTTTATGCCCCGCCGCACCCCTCGATCTCGCGCCTTTACAGCCTCCCTGCCGACAATCACTCCACACGCGGCAATACGCCGTAACACGGAGAACTTCCATGAGCGTTCTGGACGGAGTGTCACTGCTATTGGCAGTGGGGCTGTTCATTTATCTGTTGGTTGCGCTGTTGCGCGCGGACCGGAACTAGGAGCGGCTATGCACAGTTATGACTATTGGCTGATCCTCGCCTTCTTCGCCGTGGTGCTGATTCCGGCACCGTTTCTGGGGCGCTTCTACTACAAGGTGATGGAAGGGCAGCGTACCTGGCTTTCGCCGATTCTCGGCCCGGTGGAGCGTGGCTGCTATCGGGTGGCCGGTGTCGATCCGCAGGCCGAACAGAGTTGGCAGAAATACACCCTGGCCTTGCTCGCCTTCAACCTCGCGGGCTTTTTACTGTTGTTCGCGATCCTGATGTTCCAGGATCACTTGCCACTGAACCCGCAAAACCTGCCTGGCCAGGAGTGGACGCTGGCGTTCAATACCGCTGTCAGCTTCATGACCAATACCAACTGGCAGTCCTACAGTGGCGAAGCATCCCTGAGCTACTTGAGCCAGATGGTTGGTCTCACCGTGCAGAACTTCGTCAGCGCCGCCACCGGCCTGGCGGTTCTGGTTGCACTGTGTCGCGGCATCGGTCGCAAGTCGACCAAGACCTTGGGCAACTTCTGGGTCGACATGACCCGCGCCACCCTCTACGGCCTGCTGCCTCTGTGCTTGCTGCTGGCGCTGTATCTGGTGTGGCAGGGCGTGCCGCAAACCTTCGCGCAGTATGTGAATGCCGTGACGATGCAAGGCGTCGATCAGGTGATCCCGCTCGGCCCGGCCGCCAGCCAGATTGCGATCAAGCAACTGGGCACCAACGGCGGTGGCTTCTTCGGCGTCAACTCGGCRCAYCCGTTCGAGAAYCCGACGGCSTGGAGCAACCTGTTCGAAGTCRCSTCGATCATYCTGATCCCGGTGGCGCTGGTGTTCACCTTCGGCCATTACGTCAAAGACCTGCGTCAGAGCCGCGCGATCATCGCCTGCATGCTGGCGCTGTTTTTGATCGGCGGCGCGACTTCGCTGTGGGCTGAATACCAACCCAATCCGACCCTGGCCAACGTCGCCGTCGAACAGACCGCGCCGCTGGAAGGCAAGGAAGCGCGTTTCGGCACCACCGCCACCGTGCTGTGGTCGGTGACCACTACCGCAGCGTCCAACGGTTCGGTCAACGGCATGCACGACAGCCTCAACCCGCTGAGTGGCATGGTCGCGATGGTCAACATGATGGTCGGCGAAGTGATATTCGGCGGCGTCGGTGCCGGGCTCTACGGCATGTTGCTCAACGTATTGATCGCGGTGTTCCTCGCCGGCCTGATGATCGGCCGTACGCCGGAATACCTCGGCAAGAAACTGCAAGCCCGGGAAGTTCAGCTGCTGGTGGTGACCTTGCTGGTGATGCCGGTCGGCGTGCTGGTGCTCGGCGCGATTGCCGCCAGCCTGCCAGGCCCGGTGGCGGCGGTGAGCAACCCCGGCGCTCACGGCTTCAGCCAGTTGCTCTACGCCTACACCTCGGCCAGTGCCAACAACGGTTCTGCCTTCGGCGGCTTTGGTGCCAACACCGCGTTCCACAACCTGATGCTGGGGCTGGGCATGTTGATCGGGCGCTTCGGTTACATCCTTCCGGTGCTGGCCCTGGCCGGCAGCCTGGCGATGAAGAAAACCGCGCCGATTGGCCAGAACAGCTTCCCCACCCATGGCCCGCTGTTCGTGACCTTGCTGACCGTGACCATTTTGCTGGTGGGTGGTTTGACCTTCTTGCCGACACTGGCGCTGGGTCCTATCGCTGAACACTTGAGCATGGGCTTCTGAGGATCTAAATTCCCGACAGCGCCGTGCCGACCTTCGTCGCCGCGCAAATCGCGTTGTGGTTGTGGTTCACCGTACTGTTCGCCAACTTCGCCGAAGCGTTGGCCGAAGGTCGCGGCAAGGCCCGCGCCGACAGTCTCAAGGCCGGCAGTGTTGGCTTGAGCGCCCGGCGCAAAAGTGCCAATGGCAGCTTTCAGGTAGTGCCCGCCAGTAGCCTGCGCAAGGGCGACGTGGTGCGCGTCGAAGCGGGGGAGATGATTCCCGGCGACGGCGAGGTGATCGAAGGCATCGCGGCGGTCAACGAAGCGGCGATTACCGGTGAATCGGCGCCCGTGATTCGCGAGTCCGGCGGCGACCGTTCGGCCGTCACCGGCAACACTCGACTGGTGTCGGACTGGCTGCTGGTGCGCATCACCGCCAACCCCGGCGAGTCGACCCTCGACCGCATGATCGCGCTGGTCGAGGGCGCCAAACGCCAGAAAACCCCGAACGAAGTCGCGCTGGATATCCTGCTGATCGGCCTGACCCTGATCTTCCTGCTGGTGGTGGTGACCCTGCAACCGTTCGCCCACTTCGCCAACGGCAACCTGCCGCTGGTGTTCCTGGTGGCGCTGTTGGTCACGCTGATTCCGACCACCATTGGTGGCTTGCTGTCGGCCATCGGTATCGCCGGGATGGACCGTCTGGTGCGCCTGAACGTGATCGCCAAATCCGGTCGCGCCGTGGAAGCGGCGGGGGACGTGCACGTCCTGCTGCTSGACAAGACCGGCACCATCACCTTCGGCAACCGTCGCTGCAGCGCGGTTTATGCCGCACTAGGCGTCAGCGCCAAGGAACTGGCCGAAGGCGCGTTGTTCGCCTCTCTGGCCGATGACACCGCTGAAGGCAAATCCATCGTCGAGTACCTGCGCGGTCTTCACTCGCACCCCGAACCGTCCCCCRAAGTACTGACCGCCGTGCCGTTCAGCGCTGAAACCCGCCTGTCCGGTGTCGACTATCAGGGCCGGGTCTATCGCAAGGGCGCGGTGGATTCGCTGCTGAATTTCGTCGGCCTGAAACGCGCTGATCTGGCTCCCGCTCTGTCCCGGGAAATCGACAAGATCGCCCAGAGCGGTGGTACGCCTCTGCTGGTGTGCGCCGACGGCAAATTGCTCGGTGTGATTCATCTGAAGGACGTGGTCAAACCCGGCATCCGCGAACGTTTCGCCGAACTGCGCAAGCTGGGGATTCGCACGGTCATGGTTACCGGCGACAACCCGCTGACCGCCGCCGCGATTGCTGCCGAAGCGGGCGTGGATGACGTACTGGCCGAAGCCACGCCGGAGAAGAAACTGGCGCGCATTCGCCATGAGCAGAACGACGGTCGGCTGGTTGCCATGTGCGGCGACGGCGCCAACGACGCCCCGGCCCTGGCTCAGGCGGACGTGGGCATGGCGATGAACGACGGCACGCAAGCTGCGCGGGAAGCGGCGAACATGGTCGACCTCGACAGCGACCCGACCAAGCTGTTGGACGTGGTGCAGATCGGCAAGGAATTGCTGGTGACCCGTGGTGCGCTGACTACCTTTTCCATCGCCAACGACGTGGCCAAATACTTCGCGATCCTGCCGGCGCTGTTCGCCTCGATCTACCCGCAATTGGGTGTGCTCAACGTCATGCACCTGCGCAGTCCGCAGAGCGCGATTCTGTCGGCGATCGTGTTCAACGCCCTGATCATTGTGGTGCTGATTCCACTGGCGCTGCGCGGTGTGCGAGTGCAGGCGGCGAGTGCGGCGGCGTTGTTGCGACGCAATCTGCTGATCTATGGACTGGGCGGGATTCTGGTGCCGTTCGTGGGCATCAAGGCGATCGACATGCTGTTGACGGCGTTGCATCTGGTTTAGCGGTTGTTGTTTGAGGCAGGGGCTTTTGTGGCGAGGGAGCTTTTGTGGTGAGGGGGCTTGCCCCCGTTGGACTGCGTAGCAGTCCTGAAACCAGCCAACTCGTTGGGCCAGACAGCTCGCGGTTGCCGTATTGGGGCTGCTGCGCAACCCAACGGGGGCAAGCCCCCTCACCACAAGAAGAACTATTGCCTGAGCAGTAGCATCCAGACCTGAGTTTTTTATCGAATCGAGGATTTTGAAATGTCCACACTGATACGTCCGGCCCTGAGCCTGCTGGTGCTGATGACCCTGATCACCGGCGTCGCTTACCCCTTGGTGGTGACCGGCGTTGCCCAGGTTGCCTTCCCGGACCAGGCCAATGGCAGCCTGGTGCGCGACGCCGACGGCAAGGTCCGTGGCTCGTCGCTGATTGCCCAGGATTTTGTCGGCGACGCCTGGTTCCACCCACGGCCATCGGCCGGTGCCTTTGCCACTGTGTCGAGCAGCGCCAGCAACCTTTCGCCGAGTAATCCGGCGCTGGCCACTCGGGTGATCGAGGAGGCCAATAAGCTGCAGGTGGCCGGGCAGGGACCGGTGCCGTTGGCCATGCTGACCACCTCCGGCAGCGGCCTCGATCCGCACTTGCCACCAGAGTCGATTACCTATCAACTGGCGCGTGTCGCGGCAGCGCGCAATCTGCCGGTGTCTACGCTTGAACAACTGCTGGATGCGCACATCGAGCGGCCGTTGGTGGGGCCGCCGGTGGTGAATGTGTTTGAGTTGAATGCGGCGCTGGAAAAGTTGTAAAGGTTGGAAGGTTGGAAGGATCGTTCCCTCGCTCTGCGTGGGAATGCATCTATGGACGCTCTGCGTCCGCTTCGACTGGGACGCGGAGCGTCCCTGGCTGCATTCCCACGCAGAGCATGGGAACGATCAACAAAGTGAACAAGGCAATGACAGATGAGTGACTCCGGCCGCGCCGACGCGCTGTTAGCAGACCTGCCCCGCGATGGCCGCGGCCGGCTCAAGGTGTTCCTGGGCGCCGCTCCGGGGGTCGGCAAGACCTACGCCATGCTCCAGGCCGCCCACACTCAACTGCGCCAAGGCGTGAAAGTCCTGGCCGGGGTGGTTGAAACCCATGGCCGCGCCGAAACCGAAGCACTCCTCGCCGGTTTACCGCAGCAGCCGTTGGTGCGCTCGGAATACCGTGGCGTAATGCTCGAAGAAATGGACCTCGATGGCTTGCTCGCCGCCAAACCGAAACTGGTGCTGGTCGACGAACTGGCCCACACCAATGCCCCCGGCAGCCGTCACACCAAACGCTGGCAAGACATCCAGGAATTGCTGGCTGCCGGCATTGACGTGTTCACCACGGTCAACGTCCAGCATCTGGAAAGCCTCAACGACCAGGTGCGCGGCATCACCGGCGTACAGGTGCGTGAAACCCTGCCGGACTGGGTGTTGCAAGAAGCCTACGAACTGCTGCTGATCGACCTGCCGCCGCGCGAGTTGCTGGAGCGTCTGCGCGACGGCAAAGTCTACGTGCCGGAGCAGGCGCGGGCGGCCATCGATGCGTTCTTCACCCAGACCAACCTCACCGCCCTGCGCGAACTGGCGATGCAAACCGCCGCCGCTCAGGTCGATAACGATTTGGCGCAGGGGTATCGCCAGTTGGGGCAAGCGGCGCCAGCGGTGCGTGGTCGCTTGCTGGTGGGCGTCGATGGCGATGCGCAGGCCGAGCGTCTGGTGCGTCACGCCAGTCGCGTCGCCCAGCGGCGGCATCTGCCGTGGAGCCTGGTGCATGTGGACAACGGCCGGGTGCGTGACGAACAGTCGCGCCTGCGCCTGCAAAGTGCCCAGCAACTGGCCGAACGCCTCGGTGGCGAAGTGGTGTTGCTGCGCGCCGGTGAGGTGGCGAAAACCCTGATCCAGCACGCCGCCGAACGTCGTGCCAGCCTGGTGCTGGTGGGCCAGTCACGCCAGCGTTTGCGTCGACGGTTGTTCGGCGGCGGTCTGGCGTCGCGCTTGCTGCGCGATGCTCGCGGGCTGGAAATCAACGTGCTCGACAGCGATCACGAACAGCATCAGCCACGTCAGCGTTCGGTGCAGTCGCTGGTGTGGTTCGATTACGCCTTGGCGCTGGTGGCGACGGTGCTCGCCAGTGCCCTGGCCTGGGCGGTGTCGAGCGTCTTGCCGCTGCCCAACATTTCGTTGGTGTTCCTTGCGGCGGTGTTGCTGGTGGCGGTGCGCAGCAGTCTTGGCCCGGCGCTGGCCTGTGCGGCGCTGTCGTTTCTGACTTATGACTTTCTGTTCATTCCACCGAAATTTTCATTTGCCATCCAGCGCGAAGAAGACGTGCTGACCTTGCTGTTCTTCCTGCTGATGGCGGCCCTGACCGGTAACCTTGCCGCGCGGCAACGGCGGCAACTGGAAGCCTTGCGCGACACTCAGGAAGAGACCAGCGAACTGCTCGACCTGTCGCGCAAACTCACCGCCGCCACCGACCGTCAGGCCGTGGTCAGCGCTGCGGCCCAGCATCTCAACGGCTGGAGCGACCTGAAACTGTGCCTGCTCAATCGTGATGGCCAGAGCGGCTGGAAAGTCGAAACCGGTGGGCCGCTGGAGTTTTCCGAGGCCGAGCGCGCCGCCGCCGATTGGGCCTGGCAACACGATCAACCGGCAGGCGCGGGCACCGGCACCTTACCGTTCGGACGTTGGTGGTGGTGGCCATTGTCGGTGGACGACGGGCCGCTGGCATTGCTCGGCGTGTGTGCCAAAGAAGGCCAGACCCTGAGTGGCCAGCGTCGGCGCTTGCTGACCGCGCTGAGCCAACCGTTGGCCCAGGCGTTGGCCCGGGCGCAACTGGCCGATGACCTTGAGGCCGCGCGCTTGCATGGCGAAACCGAACAGTTGCGCAGCGCGCTGCTGGCGTCGGTGTCCCACGATTTGCGCACGCCGTTGACCTCCATGCGCGGCAGCATCGACAGCCTGTTGGCACTGGGCGAGGCGATTCCGCTTGCGGACCGTCGCGAACTGCTCGAAGGCACCCGCGATGAAGCCGAACGGCTGGATCGCTACATCCAAAACCTGCTGGACATGACTCGCCTCGGTCACGGCGCCCTGAAGCTGGCGCGGGACTGGGTATCGCCGGCAGACATCGTCGGCAGTGCACTCAATCGTCTGCGCGCGGTGCTGGCGTCGTTGCACGTCGTGACCGAAGTGCCGGCCGAACTGCCGCTGCTCTATGTGCATGCCGCGTTGATCGAGCAAGCACTGGTCAATGTGCTGGAAAACGCCGCGCGTTTCTCACCGCCCCACGGACGTCTTGAATTGCGCGCCGGCGCCACTGACAGCGAGCTGTTTTTTTCGGTGAGCGATGAGGGGCCGGGGATTCCGGAAGAGGAACGGGCGAAGGTTTTCGACATGTTCTACACCGCTGCTCGTGGCGATCGCGGCGGGCAGGGTACGGGGTTGGGGCTGGCGATCTGTCAGGGTATGGTCGGTGCCCATGGCGGGCGGATCAGCGTCGCCGACGGCATCGAAGGGCGCGGCACCTGCATCACGCTGCACTTGCCGTTGCAGACTCAGCCGGGATTGGACAGTGAAGCCTGATCCCGCCTGCGCTACTCTCTTGCCACCTCTTTGTGTTGATGTGAATTCATGAGCCAGACCGCGACCATTTTGGTCATTGACGACGAACCGCAGATCCGTAAATTCCTGCGCATCAGCCTCGCCTCCCAAGGCTACAAAGTGCTGGAGGCCGGCACCGGCACGGAAGGCCTGGCCCAGGCCGCATTGAACAAACCCGACCTGCTGGTGCTCGACCTCGGCCTGCCGGACATGGACGGCCAGCAGGTATTGCGCGAGTTTCGCGAGTGGTCGACGGTGCCGGTACTGGTGCTCTCGGTGCGCGCGAGTGAAGGACAGAAAGTCCAGGCGCTGGATGGCGGCGCCAACGACTACGTGACCAAGCCGTTCGGCATCCAGGAGTTTCTCGCCAGGGTGCGCGCCTTGCTGCGTCAGGCGCCAACGGGTGAGGCCCAGGAAGCGGCGCTCAATTTCGGTCCGCTCACTGTCGACCTGGCTTATCGCCGGGTGCTATTGGACGGCGCCGAAGTGGCGCTGACGCGCAAGGAGTATGCGGTGCTGGCGCAACTGGCGCGGCATCCGGGGCGGGTGATCACCCAGCAGCAATTGCTCAAGGACATCTGGGGCCCGACCCACACCGAGGACAGCCACTATCTGCGGATCGTAGTCGGGCATTTGCGGCAGAAACTGGCGGATGATCCGACTCAGCCGCGGTTCATCGTCACCGAGGCGGGGGTGGGGTATCGGTTGTTGAGTGAAGTCAGCCTTTAGTTCTGTTGATCGCTCCCATGCTCTGCGTGGGAACGATCGTCAGTACGCTTTACCGCCAATCTTCATTGCGCTCACTCTCATACCGATCCAGCGTATCCCGGGCAATCTCCCGCCCCAGCGCGATCAACTCCGGCGCCTTGTAGAACTCGAAAAAACGGCACACCCGCTTGGGCACGTTGATCAGGATATCCGGTGGATACCCGGCAATCTTGTACTGCGCCAATGAGGTCTGCATTACCTCGAAACTCTGGTTGATCAGGTCCAGCAAAGATGCCGGCCCGACGTTGTCGATGATGAACGACCCGGTGGCGGATTTCGGTGCGCCGTCGCTTTCCGGGGCCGCCGCCGGTTGCTGGGCTTCGGGCTGGGCGGATTCGATCCACGGGTTGATCTCGGCCGCTTCTGCCATCAGCGCTTCCTTTTCGAGAAGCAGCAATTGCTCCGCCTGTTTGCGGCGGAAAGGCAATTTCGAGCCCAGCGAGCTGATCAGGCTGTCGAAGCGAGTCTTGAATGCCGCCGGGCGCTGGATCACCGGCAGTTGATAGTGACGCTGGTTGGTGGAGTTGAGGTTGACCGCGATGATCAGGTCGCAATGGCTCGACACCACCGGCACGATCGGCAACGGGTTGAGGATGCCGCCGTCCACCAGCATTCGATTGCCCTGCAT
>NZ_JBFTMK010000153.1:0-9155 GCF_056396965.1 Pseudomonas sp. 05N434 | reverse complement strand
GCAGAACGGTACCGTTGACCTGGAGTGTGGCTCGACCGGCGTTACCGCAGAGCGACAAAAGCAGGTGGCGTTTTCCTATGGGTTTATCTATGTCAAAGGTCAATTGCTGACGGCCAATGACAGCRGGATCAAGAGTTTCGCCGATCTGCGCGGCAAGAATGTGGTAACCACCGCCGGCACCACCAACGAACGCTATCTGAAAAGCTACAACGTCGATCACAAGATCGACATGTTCGTGATCAGCGCCAAGGATCACGGTGAAGCCTTCCAGATGTTGCAGTCCGGTCGGGCGGTGGCGTTCTACATGGACGATGCGCTGCTCTACGGCGAACGCGCCAAGGCCCGCGATCCGCACAAGTGGGTGGTGGTCGGGGAAGAGCAGTCGCGGGAAATCTACAGCTGCATGGTACGCAAAGATGATCCGCAGTTCCTCGCGCTGGTGAACTCGTCGCTGGGCGAGCTGTACAGCTCCGGGGAAATCAACGGGATCTACCAGCGCTGGTTCGAACAGCCGATTCCGCCTAAAGGCTTGAACCTGGAGTTCCCGATGACCAGCGAACTCAAGGCCATTATTGCCAAGCCGGTGAGTGATCCGGTGCAGTAGCTTCAGCTGAGCGTCCATCCCCGTAAAGTCGGGTTGAGCAGCCCTATCAAATTGACCTGTTTGGTCGCCTTGGCTGCTTCAAGGCTCTGGAGAATAAAACAGCCTTGAACGTCAGCACCGTTTTAGTCGTCACGGGTCGGCAGTGACCAGCGAGCGTCACTGCCAAAAGTCGTTACTGTGTGAGCGTTACCACCGCAGTAGCGACTAGCCCCCTCACTGGTTAGTCGGAGGCTTTATCCGCCACCAGGGCTTTGGGATTGCTACTCCCCCAAACGGTAGCAAGGTCCACCAGCAATGTCCCACTGAGTTCTTCAAGTTCACTCTGGGTGATCTCACTGTCGCCTTGTTTACCGAAGAGCACCACCTGATCGCCAGCGCGCACAGCAGGGATATCTGTCACGTCCACCATGAGTGTATTCATGGAGACCTTTCCTACCACTGGAGCACGCTGCCCATCTATAAGGACAACGCCTTTATTGGTAAACGCTCGACGATAGCCATCAGAGTAGCCCACTGGAATATTCGCAAGCTTTGAATCACGACTCAGTGTCACTGTTCGGTCATACCCCACTGTATTGCCTTTAGGGTATTGATTAACAGACGCCACATATGACTTGACCTGCATGACCGGTTGGTACTCGGCATGCGAAGGTTCCATCATCCCATACAAAGCGCCTCCGGCACGTACCATGTCCAAATGCGACTCTGGCACTTCTAACGTCGCGTAAGAGTTCGCCGCATGAAGGGAGATTTTACTTCTATCAATTCCGGCGGCCTTTATCAGCCAAGCTGTTTGCTCATTGAAAGCCTTGAGCCCTTGCCGAACATCATCCTTATCCTGCACCGCGAAGTGAGTCATGATTCCGACCAACTCCAGAGGAGCCAAACGATTGATCGCCAAGGCTTCTTGCCGACCTTGTTCAGTGCTCATTTCCAGGCCGTTACGACTCATACCACCTGCGTTCAACGCCAAGTGAACCTTCAGGCGATTCCCATGTTTTTCAGCAATAGCGGCCGTTTCTCGAGCATAATCGAGGCTACTGACTAACTCCTCTATCTTGTACGGCAATGCTCCTTCCACCTCGGCCAACGTCGCTGTACGCACTCGGACAAGCTCCCCCTTGAAGCCACTTTCACGTACAACTCTAGCCTCTTCATTGCTGGCAACGCCTACGCAGGGCACTTCCATTTTCATGACAGATGGCATCAATAACGCGACACCATGACCATAGGCATCCGCCTTGAGGATGGCACAAAGCCGTGATTTATTCGTCAAGGTGCTCTGGAGCGTACGAATATTGTTTTCAAACGCCGCCTGGTTAATTTCAATCCATGCATTACTGGTTGCTACGGCCCGTTCAGACTGACCATTATCCAAAGAAAGCAGCGGTGCAGCCTGAACATACCCATGCCCTATAATCAGGCCTAAAGAAAGGGCAATAACAGTCCGTGTGAAAGGCATCCAATACATCTCCTGATACAGAACGTTGTTGGTGACAACTAACGATTTGACGACATACATGACTTTGCGCAAGCCACTACCCAACTAAGGAAGTGACCTGACTTTATGGGCGGCAGGGTGCTCCACTGATAGCGATAAAAGAAAACTCAGTACAGGGTGAACAACGTTATTGAAACGCTATCCTTGGAGTAACCCTTCCGGTGAAATTTTTGATGACTAGCGAAGTCGCTGGGCGGATATATATTATATTTTTTGTATGGATTTATAGCTGACACTTTCTAACCCTACTTTAACTTGGAGCGTTGGCAGGGTGATACCCAAGGACATATCAAGCAGTTGTATCCATCATGCAACCGCGTTGTCCACCAGCTCCCAGCCCTCAGGCCGTAGCGTGTGCCAATCGCTGACCTGTTGATAGGCATGGCCGATGCGTAGAATCAGCGGTTCGGCGAATGCCCGACCCACAATCTGCATCGAGACCGGCATGCACTTTTCATCGAGCCCGATGGGCAGCGCCACCGAACACAGGTTCAGCAAGTTGGCGAACCGCCCCAACAAGGCCAGTGGCGTGCCATATTCATCGACCTCATCCAACGGCACACTGCCAATAGCGTTGGTCGGGAAAGCGCATGCGTCTATGTTGGTCATGGCCTCCTGCATGGCGTGCCGAGCGGCGCGGCGCTGATTGTGCAACTGGATATACGACGCTGCGTCGATGTCGCGACCACTGAGTACGCGACGTTGAACATGGGGGTCGAAACGCAGATCGTCGCGCTCGAACAAGCTACCCAGGCTGGCATAACCTTCTGCGCTCATCAGCCCACCAGCGATGCGCATGCACTGCTCCAACGACGTGGGTAGCGGTTGTTCGATCAGTTGCATGCCCAACGCGGCCAACTGCTTGAGCCCCAAATCGTAAGCCTTCAGCACCCCGGGAGCGACATGCGCTCGTTCGGCCTGTGGCAACACCCAGATGCGCAAACCGGCTACCGGCTGATTGAGACCGGCAGCGGCGCTGAATACAGGTGCCTGGGCCGAAACCGGATCCAGCGGGTCCGGGCCCAGCAGTGCATCCAACATCCACGCCGCATCTTCAACGGTGTGGGTGATAGGCCCTACCGAATCCAGCGAAGGACACAGTTCGATCAAGCCATGGCGACTGATAAGCCCACGCGTGGTTTTCAGCCCGACCAAGCCGCACATGCCCGCCGGAATCCGCACCGAGCCGCCGGTATCGGTGCCCAACGCAGCGCTCGCCAACCCGCTGGCCACGGCCACTGCCGAGCCGCTGCTTGAGCCACCCGGAGCGTGATGCACGTTACGGTCCCACGGGTTCCACGGCGTGCCCATCACCGCGTTAGTGCCCCAGCCACCGAAAGCGAATTCGACGGTATGGGTCTTGCCAAGAATGATTGCACCGGCACGCTCCAGGCGTTGCACTGCAGTGGCGGTCAACCTCGAAACACGCGGTGCCTGTGCCAATGATCCACCCGTGATGGCCTGGCCATCGATCTCGAACAAGTCCTTGATCGCCAGAGGAATGCCATGTAGCGGTCCCAGGTGTATACCGGACGCACGCTGGCGATCAGCGGCGATGGCCGCGTTCAAAGCACGCGAGGGATAGGCCTCGACATAGGCATTGAGCTGCTCGTCAAAGCGCTTGATGCGCGCCAGTTGCGCACGAACCAGCGCTTCGCTAGTCAGCGATCCAGCCTGCAGCGCCTGCTGCAACTGGGCAATGCTGTGGGAAGTAACTCGATCTATGGTGCTCATATGTTCAACCTCGCACGGTTTTGCGCCCGCGTGAAAAGTGCTTTTCAAGCACACGCGACAGCATTGAAAGAGGGAAAGCGATAACAAAATAGAACAGCCCTACCAGCAGGAAGACATGCATTGGCAGGAAGGTTTCCGAAGCGATGGCTCGCGCCGCCAGCATCAACTCATCGGTGGCGATCAGAGCGCACAACGAGCTGTCCTTGAGGATCGACACGTAGGCGTTAAGCAGTGGCGGCAACATGCCACGAATCGCTTGCGGCAGGATGRCGGTGGTAAACGCTTTCAGTGGCGTCAGTCCGATGGCGATGGCGGCTTCGCGCTGGCCGCGATGCAGCGAATCCAGGCCGCCACGGAGGATTTCCGCAACGTAAGCGGCACCCTGCAAACCCAGACCGATGGCCCCGGCCCAATAGCCGGACAACGTCAAACCCAGGCTGGGCAACGCGAAATACAGAGCCAGCAGCAACGCCAGAAGAGGTACAGCGCGCATGCTCTGAATAAAGAACGTTGCCAACCGTTTTAGGATGACACTTGGACTTCTCATCGCGCAGACCAATAACGCCCCCAGCACGACCGCCAGAGCGAACCCCATCAGGGACAATTCGGCAGTGATCCGTGCACCGAGCAATAGGCGAGCGATCCAGTCGCTCCAGTACACCGGGTATTGCTGAAAAAAACTGATCATCGCGCGCTCCCAAAATGACGTTCGAGCCGAATGAATCCCACACCGATCGGTAAAATCATCGCAGCGTAGATGCACATCACAGCCAAATAGATCAGTGAAGTCTGGAAGGTAGAGGTCACCAGATTGCGCGCCAGGAACATTATTTCCGGCACAGCGATGGCCGAGGCGATGGACRTGTCCTTGACCAATTGCGTGACGTAGTTGGCGAACGCAGGCAACGTCACGCGCAGGGCCTGGGGCAAGAGAATGCAGTGCAAAATCTGCATCCGGCTCAGACCGACAGCCAACCCGGCTTCATGCTGACCGACATGCAGCGACTGCAAGCCGCTGCGGAAAATATCGGCCAACACCGCGCTGCCCACCAGACTCAAGCCAACGATGGCGGCCAGCCACGCGGGCAAGTTGATGCCAAGGTAGGAGAGGCCGAAATAGATCAGGAACAGATGCGCCAGCGCGGGAACATTGCGCATCCACTCAATGAAACAGCCGATCACCCCATGCAACACCCGTGACCGACTGAACGTCAGCAACACCGCCAGAACTACCCCTCCGGCACTCGCCAGCAACAAGGTACACAGCGCGATTTCCAGGGCGGTGAGCGCGCCTTTCAACAACAGAGGCAGTAGCCCGAGAAAGACCTCGAAGTTCGCCATCAAGCGCCCTCCATCGCCATGCGCCCAAGAAAACTGCGGGTGCGCTCATGGCTTGGGTTGTCGATTACCTGCGCCGAAGGCCCTTGCTCGACAATGTGTCCGCCGTCCATGAAGATCACCCGATCCGCCACATCCCGAGCGAAGCGCACTTCATGAGTTACCATGATCATGGTGCGGCCCTCTTGCGCCAGCTCGCGAATCACGGCCAGTACTTCACCCACCAGTTCGGGGTCCAGCGCCGAGGTCGGCTCGTCGAACAGGATGACTTTAGGTTGTTGGGCCAACGCGCGGGCGATAGCGACCCGCTGTTGCTGTCCGCCGGATAACTGCTCGGGATAGACCTCGGCCTTGTGCCGCAGATGGACTTTTTCCAACATGGCATCAGCCAGCTCATAGGCCTGCTCGCGCGGCATACCCTGTGCCTTGATCGGCCCCAGTGCGACGTTGTCGCGTACGCTCAAATGTGGCCAGAGGTAGAAGAGCTGGAACACCATCGCGATCTCGCGTCGCTGCGGAGCCATTTCCCGATCACTCATCAGACGTATGCGTTTACCGTCCTTGATCTGCCCGATCAACTCGTCACCCAGCCAGATATCGCCTCGAGTGGGTTTTTCCAGGTAATTGATGCAACGCAGGCAAGTGGACTTTCCCGACCCGCTGGGGCCGATCAATGACAGGGTTTCACCGGCTTTCAACTCCAGGTTGATACCCTTTAGCACCTCCAGATCACCATAACTTTTGTGTAGGTCATGCACTCGCAGCAATGCAGGTTCGGACGGGGTCGACATCTTGGCTAACCTCTTTTTGTTATAGACATGGCGATGAATCGGCACGGGCCATCAGGCCGATTCATCCGCTCAAGCGCTTATTTGCAGCCGGGCAGTTTCCAGTCCGCCGGGCGGTCGACACCCAGCCTCAGGTCCTTGCCTTCCGGCACATACCAGACATCCTGAGTCAGACCGTAGCGGGCACCGATCTTGCGCATTTCACAGCTTTTCCAGAGGGTCTGGATCTGCTCGTTCACGGCAGCCACCAGCTGTGGGCTGGCCCCTTTATTGAAGCCGTACACCACCTGACCCAGACCCGTCAGCAGTGGGAAATTCGGATCGTTGTCGGTGAAAGCGTTGAAGTGCAGGTGCCACTGCTCGTTGCGAAAAATGGCGTATTGCATGACCGGAGGATCGCCAATCACTGCATCGATGCGCCCGGCGAGGAGATCGCGCACCGCGGCATCGGAGGTGTCGTACAACGCTACTTGCAACCCTTCGATCTTGCGCATCTCAGGGATGAACGAAAAACCCGTGATGGTGCCGACCTTCTTGCCCTGCAAGTCTTTGAGGCTGCTCCAGTTGGTCTTGTCGGTCTGGGTGATCCCGTTCTTGAAATAGTGAATCGGGTCGCTCACGGTCATGATCTTCGCGCGCTGTTCGGTCCAGCCCATGGTGCCGGCCATCACATCCACGCGTTTAGCTTGTACTGAGGCGATGGTGCCGGCCCAGTCCATCAAGGCAGGTTTAACCTTCAACCCCAGCTTCTCAGATATTTGTTGAAGGATTTCACCGTCGTAGCCGACCATCCGGCTGTCTTGATAACCGGTCCCCGGCATATCGCCAGTGAACGCGATAGTCAGGCTTCCCGGCTCTACCGTTTCCAGTGCGAGTGCCGGTGCCGAGGCCAGCATGGATACCAGCAGACCCGCATAAATACCGGAAAAACGTTGAACGTTGGGCTTCTTCATCACGTGCTCCTCGATTGCTTTTTTTATGAACAGCATGGTGTTAGGCAGGAGCTCATCGTATGGTGATCAGCGGTATAACTTGTTGGATGGTTTGCATGAATGATTGAACATTTGCGACATTTCGGAGATGTACTGCCCAAGGCCTCCAGCGACAGCCTCGTGGAGGGGCTTGATAATGGTCAGGCACGACATCCGCCAAGCCGACGCGGCGCCACCGAGTTGTCTATTGGTATTGTTTTGTGGCCGCGCTTCCCCTTGCTGTCACTCTCAGGGCTGACCGATGCGTTGCGACATGCTGCCGATACGGGGGATCAGAGCCGCCCGATACGATGCCAATGGAAAGTACTCGGTACCCCTGGGCAAAGAGTCATATCCAGTTGCGGACTGGATGTACCTATCGACAGTGAACTCACCCATCCTCATCAATTTGACTACATCGTGGTGATTGGTGGACTGCTTGATTCCCTTGAGGCAGCACCAAAGACTTATCCGGCATTTCTGCATCAGGCGGCAGCCGCTGACGTGCCATTGATCGGTCTATGCACGGGCAGCTTCGTGCTTGCTCGACATGGCCTGATGGAGGGACGTACTGCTTGCGTGCATGCCTACCATTGCGACGACTGGAAACGTCTGTTCCCCAGATTGCGCTTTGTCAGCAACAGTGACTTCCTCATCGACAAGGATCGGATCACCTGCGCAGGCGGTATCTCGGTGATTGAGTTGGCCATCCATCTTATTGGGGTGCATTGCGGCCCGGATCGGGCCGGCAAAGTTGTTCATCAGATGACGGTCGCAAAACGCAGCTCCGGCAGTTTCGTCGACCGGCGCAAGGCACTTGGCTACGCCAGCTCTTCGAACAGGCGCCTGCACGAAGCCGTGATGCTGATGGAAAAGCACATGACCGAGCCCTTGGATATCGACACAATCGCGAACCTTGTCGGTACCAGCAAACGGCAACTGGAGCGGCTGTTTGTCGCTGAAACCAGTAACACTCCGGCCCAATTCTATCGCCACGTTCGACTCAGGTTTGGCCGATGGCTTCTCATCAGCTCGGATCGACATATCGGGGAAATCGCTTTCGAATGCGGGTTCGCCGATGCGCCCCATTTCATTCGACATTTTCAGAACATGTTTGGCATGTCCCCCGGAAAATTGCGAAAAGAGTTGATGCAAAAAGCGACACCCACCCAAGGGGGGAAGTTTTTTTTGTATAGACAGTGAAGCATTGATCGGTCGCGGGGCAGAATGTGAAGACCAAGTTGGAATGAGATTAACGGTTTTTCGACAGGCAGCTTTTGGTTGTGAGTTCTGCCGTTCGTGAAGGGCAGAAATCGGCCAAAAGCAGTCGGTGGACAGACTACGGGCAAATAGATTGTGTCCTGCTACCCTCTTTATCGTAGTCGGGCTTGCCGTCATCCCTATCGCGTTATCTCTCGATAGATCTCGCGCTTACCACGACATGGCATGTCAACTAATGAGAGAGTGTCAGGATAGCGCCATGAAAGTTCGATGCCCTAGCTGCGGTTATATCGCAGACAAGCTTCCGCCAAGCCTTAGGTGTCCTAAATGCGACGATTTTTCCCACGACTGGCTGATTTATGATTGGGAAAGCTTTGCTTCAATGAAGCGTCGACATATTAGATACAACTTATTCATTATTGGCATGACTCTAATTAATTTACTTGTGGCGATCACCTTGAAATCAACAGATGCGTTTCAATGGTTGTTCACCTTGTTGTTTATCCCAGCCATTATCAGTTTGTTTTATTGTCGAAAACAGCTTGATAGTGAATCGGAGTATGAGGGGCATAGAGGCAGAGCTTTACTTTTCTGGCTTTTCGGTTTCGGGGGTATCTAAAGCGGCTAACAAGTCGCATATGGACTCTCCCTACACGTGGTGAGTAATGCCTTCCAACCCTGTCGTCAGTGTGATTGTATCCTTATATCTGGTCGCTGTTGGGCTTGCTCGCCCTGGCCACTCTGGAGTTCGTGCAACTGGAGCCAGTCGCTCATGGAACGTGGCAGGTAGCTGCCAGCAGTGAACGACCGTAAAGGGTCGATTTCTGCCTGTCGCCACCGGCAGCTATAGGTCCAGAGTGTGTAAAAACGCTCATAACCTGATCGTCTTGAGCCATTGACGTTCGTTGGCTGAGCGATCGCACGGTCAATGCTTCGAGTCGCACCGGTCGCGACCTGGAACACGTAACGTTGTTTTTACAGCCTCTGGAATGGGCCAA
>NZ_JBFTMK010000152.1:0-9688 GCF_056396965.1 Pseudomonas sp. 05N434 | reverse complement strand
CCTACAAGGTTTTGCGTTGTCTATCAGAGGCGGAAGCCCTGATAGTTCTCGGTCCACGCTTGCTGCGCGGCGAGGGCGGTTTTCAGTCGGCCGATCTGCTCGCGCACCTGTTGCGGTGCGGTGCCACCCCAGCCACTGCGGGCGGCGATAGCCGCTTCGAGGGTCAGGCTCTCGCGCACCTCAGGCGTCAGGCGCGGATCGATCTCGGCCAGCAGCGCCGGCGAGGCTTCCCACAGTTCGATGTCATGTTTCTCACAGGCCTGGACCAATGCGCCGGTGATTTCATGCGCTTCCTTGAACGGCACGCCGCGTACCGCCAACCAGTCGGCGACTTCAGTGGCAAGGGTGAAACCCAGCGGTGCCTGACGGCGCAGTTCTTCGACGTTGACCTTCATGGTCGCGACCATCCCGGCCATGGCCGGCAGCACCAGCAGCAGGGTGTCGACGCTGTCGAGCACGCCGTTTTTGTCTTCGCTCAAGTCACGGTTGTAGGACAGCGGCAGGGATTTGAGCGTCGACAGCAGGCAGAATTCTTCGGCGAGGCGGGAAATGTTGATCCCTAGCATGCTGGCGATAAACRGGAATTCGGCGACGTGATCGCGGCTGGCCACGGCGTCGATGGAGTTTTCGCACACGCCGCTGTAGCCCATTTCCTTGGCTGACTGCTGGGGCAGGCGAGCGATGGCGGAACCGGCCATGGCCGCTGCACCCAGTGGCGACAGCGAGGTGCGCGCGTCCCAGTCCACCAGGCGCTGCACATCGCGCAGCATCGATTGGGCGTGGGCCAGCAAGTGGTGAGCGAACACGATCGGCTGGGCTTGTTGCAAGTGAGTGAAACCCGGGCAGATGCTCTCGACGTGTTGCTCGGCCTGTTCCACCAGCGCTTGCTGCAAGGCCAGCACTTCAACGGCCAACGTACGGACGTGATCACGCAGGAACAGCCGCAGGTCGTTGGCGGTCTGGTCGTTGCGCGAACGGCCGGCGCGCAGCTTGCCGCCCAGTGCGCCGAGGCGTTCGGTCAGCAGGCGCTCGATGAAGGTGTGCACGTCTTCGTCGTCCAGGGTCGGCGCGATGTTGCCGGCACGGAAGTCATCACCGATGCCCTGCAGGGCGTCGAGCATGGTCTGGGTTTCCTGCTCGCTCAGAAGGCCGGCTCGCTGCAACTCCCGGGCATGGGCCTTGGAACCGGCGAGGTCATATGGGGTAAGGCGAAAGTAGCGCTCGGGGCAACGGGACAGCGCCGCCAGAGCTTCAGACGGGCCGCTCTTGAAACGGGCACCCCAGAGACGGTCGGTGGTTTGAGACATTGTTGTTTTCCTCGTCGTTGCTCGGAAGTTAATAGTTAATCTGGTGTGATGCCGAAGAGCTTCGCGGGCAAGCCTCGCTCCTACAGGTCGAAAAAAATTCAACCGGGCGTAGTTAGGCCAAAGCAGTGTTCAAGAGGGCAGTTGCGAAATGGCGAGAGCTGATCGAAGTGTCAGCTTTTAATAGTTCGAAATCAGTGAGTTGGCACTGATCGGCGGGATTTATTAACGGTTGCCAAGCCTTGTTTTCTGTGTTCATTATTATTAGCCAGCACTGTTTTTGTTGTTGGACACAGGTTGTTGAATAGGGCGCCAGAGGTAAATAAGCATTATGGAAACCCCACTTTCCAATTCCGGAAACCCGCCGTTAAAAACGGTACATCGGGCGCCGTTGGCCCTCAGCGGCCTGGACTTCAAACTGCTCAAAGTATTCAAGGCCGTGGTCGAGGCTGGCGGCTTCAGTGCGGCGCAGAATGAGCTGAACGTGGGCTTGGCGGCCATCAGCAAACAGATTTCCGACCTTGAGATTCGCATCGGCATGCGCCTGTGTACCCGGGGGCGGGAAGGGTTTCACCTGACCGAAGAAGGGCGCCTGGTGTATCAGGCGTCGATCGATTTATTTGCCTCGGTCGATAACTTTCGTGATCGGCTTAGTTCGGCGCAGAATGAACTTATTGGCGACCTTGGGGTGGGCGTCATTGATAATACAATTACGGACTCGAATTCTCCGTTAGTTGCGGCGCTTAGAAGAATAAATGAAGAGTCGCCGAAAGTAAGATTTCAACTTCAGGCCTCCCAGTTAGATGAGGTGGAAAGAGGTGTGGTCGAGGGGCGGTTAGTGGCCGGGATCGTGCCGGTTTATCAAAAAAGAGAAGAGTTCGATTACTTCCCGCTGTATGAAGAACGCTCGTATGTGTATTGCGCCGTCGGTCATCCACTGTTCTCGGTGCCGGAGGCGGACATGGGCGGCAATGTGCTGCAGGATTACGAGTGCATCAACCACCGCTACGCGATCCATCGGGACAAACTGAACTTTGCCCGCTACGACAGCTTTTCCGCTTCGGCGACTCAAGTGGAAGCTGTGGCGCTGCTGGTCAAGACGGGGCGTTTCGTCGGTTTTCTGCCCGAGCATTACGCGGCAAACCTGGTGGCTCAGGGACAGTTTCGGGCGGTGCGTCCGGACCTGATCAACATCGTCACGCCGTTCAATCTGATCCTGCGCCACAACACTGTGCGCAGTCCGTTGGTGAAGGCGTTTGCCCAGTCGCTGGGGGTGGATTTGAAGGCGCCGGTTTAACCTCAAACGTAGGCGTTCAAGTGTGGTTAACAGTAACTAAAGGACAATACATGGATACGCAGGAGCTACTGCAGGCTGCGATCTTTGATCTTGCTCTTCAGCAACATCGAAACCATCAAAAGATCGCAGCCTACGGCAGTTCCTACAAGGGCGGCGTGTGCAGCAATACGAAATCGTTCTTATCGAAACGTCCGCTCAATACCGGTGGCTGGGCACCCAGCGGAGTGCCTTGCAGGGCGTTGTAGTCGTTTCGGTCCATCATCAGCCAGGCCGGCCCCGAGAGGGCTTCCAGTTCCTGTGTCGATTCGGTGAACACCGGTTGAAAGTCCTGCTCGATATTGACCATGAACTTGATCGCCTTGGCGTCTTTGCCCATGCCGTGCAGCACCAACGGCGCCGGCGCTTTTTGAATCTCTGCGAACGCGGCTCGACTGAAGGCTTGCGTGTCGTAAAGCTGACGTTCGACCGGTTCATACACCAGGATATAAACCGACCACAGCGCCAGGACTGCGCAACAGGCCAGCACCTCGGCTCGCCAGTGAGCGCGGAACCAAGCCGCCAGTGTGATGACTTGCAGAGCCGCAAGCACGATCAATACCGGCACAAAGGCAGGAGGTTGTGCTGGCAGACGCCGCTGAATGATCAGCAATGCGACAATCAACACCCCCGGTATCACCAGCCACAGCCCTTGCATCAAACCCCGCAACCAACCGAATACCCGACCTTGCGCCACCTGAAACGGGTACGCCGCAATGATCGCCGCCATGGGCAGCATCGGCAGCAGGTAACGGGCCTTTTTCGCCTGGGGAATCGATAAGCCAATCATCACGATCAACCCGGCCGCCGTGCAGTATTGCAACAAGCGTAATGCCGGACCTGCCTGCCGTGGGTTCGTCAGCCAGACCGCGGCCAATACCAGCAGTGCCAATGGATAAGCGAGCGCATAGTTGCCAAACGAAGCGGTGAAGTAATACAGCGAACCACTGACGCCTTCACTGCCGTCCATGCGCCCCATGAACTGCATGCGCACCACGTCATGCATGAAGGCCGTTCCACCACTGGCTTCGGCCAGCCACAGCAGCGCGCCGACGCACACCACCAACAACACCGCCGCCAACAGGCCAAAACCGAACAACCGTGACCATTGGCGATTGAGCAGGTAGTAGCTGCACAACATACCGGTGGGGATAACCAGCCCGATCGGCCCGCGAATCCCGAAGCCCAACAGCAGCAGCACAAAAATCAGCGGCCACCGACGGGGCATCGCGAAATGATCGGCGGCGTACCCAAGGTAGAACACCGAAAAGGCCACGGCCGCCAGCATCAGGTCCTGGGACACGGCACGGGTTTCAGTGACAAATGTACTGGTGAGCAACATCAACGCGATGCTCAGCAGCGCCCAGCGTGTGGAGCAGGGCGCGACCAACCGGTACATCAACGTGACGATCACCGCAGCGCCGATGGCAGTCGGCAACCACGCGGTGAGGCTATTGACCTGACCGAACGGCAGGGACAACAGCCAGACAAACACCGTAGACAGCGCCGAGTAATCGGCATAGGGCTGGCCATAGGTGGTCGGGAAAAACGACGGCCCGTGGCGCAGCATCTCCTGGGCGAACAGCACGAACCGCGAATCGAAACCGATTGYTGTTTGCTGATAGACCCCCGCGATGAACAGCATGAACGTCAGCAGCCCGAACCCTAAGGACTGCCGACGAATGCTGGGCGATACCGTACTCACGCGACGCCTGAGGCCGATGGCCATTGCTGAAGGGGAATTGGCAATTTGCGGGATTCACCACGGCCCATCGGGAAATACAGGAAGCCGCTGCGGGCCAGGCGCTCTGCGTCGTACAGGTTACGTCCGTCGAAAATCACCGGTGCATTCAGGCGTTGCTGGATCAGGTCGAAGTCTGGCGCCTTGAACTGCTGCCATTCGGTGCAGATGATCAAAGCGTCGGCACCCGAAAGGACTGATTCCGGCGTGCCCATGAGCATCAGCTTCGGTTCGTCAGGATAAAGGTGTTGGGTTTCCTGCATGGCTTCCGGGTCGAACGCCCGTACATTGGCCCCCGCAGCCCACAGCGATTCCAGTAGCACCCGGCTCGGCGCATCGCGCATGTCGTCGGTGTTGGGTTTGAASGCCAGGCCCCARASGGCGAAGGTCTTGYCKYKCARMTCACCYTTGTAGAACGCGTTGATGCGTTCGAACARYTTGTGTTTCTGCCGCTSGTTGATGGCTTCSACCGCTTGCAGCAGGTCGCTGTTGCAGTGGGCTTCTTCGGCACTGTGGATCAGAGCGCGCATATCCTTGGGGAAACACGAGCCGCCGTAACCGCAGCCGGGGTAGATGAAGTGGTAACCGATACGCGAGTCGGCACCGATGCCCAGCCGTACCGATTCGATGTCGGCACCCAGGTGTTCGGCCAGTTCGGCGATCTGGTTGATGAAGCTGATTTTGGTCGCCAGCATGCAGTTGGCGGCGTATTTGGTCAGCTCGGCGCTGCGCAGGTCCATGAACATGACGCGGTCATGGTTGCGGTTGAACGGTGCATAGAGGTCGCGCATCACGTCGCGCACTTCATCGCCTTCACAGCCGATGATGATGCGGTCCGGGCGCCGGCAATCGGCCACGGCCGAACCTTCTTTCAAAAACTCCGGGTTGGAAACGATATCGAACTGCAGCTGACGGCCGGCCTTGAGCAGGTACTGGTCGATATGGGCGCGCAGCGTATCGCCGGTGCCCACCGGCACCGTGGATTTCTCCACCAGGATCACCGGCTGTTCACGATGACGCGCGACCGCTTCACCCACGGACAACACGTATTGCAGATCCGCCGAACCATCCTCCCGGGACGGCGTGCCGACGGCGATGAACAGCACCTGGCCATGTTGCACCGCGAACTTTTCGTCCGAGGTGAAGTGCAGCCGCTTGGCATCCAGGCTTTCACGCACCAGGCTGGCCAGCCCCGGCTCGAAGATGCTGACGTGGCCTTGTTGCAGCAACGCAACTTTTTTCTCGTCAATGTCCATGCACACTACGTCATGGCCGACTTCAGCCAGGACGGCGGCTTGCACCAGACCAACGTAACCGCTACCAAATACACTGATTTTCATGATGCACTCCTAAGTTCGGGCGCGCGAGCAGGTCGAGAATTAATAGTAATGACCCCCAGGATGACCAGCGCCACTCCCAGGGTTTTTGAAAGACTGAAGGATTCGTTGAACAGTGGCAGGCTGGCGGCCAGCACATACACCAGCGCGTAGCTGATGCTCAGCAGCGAATAGGCCCGACCCAGCGGCACATCCCGCAGGGCCGCGAGCCAGGTGAGCATCGACACGGCATAGGCGAGGATGGCGGCCAGTACGACAATCACAGCGGGCATATCGACGCTGCCGCTGCTCAAGGCCGCTAACCACTGTTCGGGATGTGGCAAGCGAGTCATGCTCCAGCGCATGCCCAACTGCGCGGCGGTGCCCAGCACTACGCTGCCCATGGCAAAGGCGATTCCGCGACGCAGGCTCATGCGTGTTGCCCCAGCAACGCCACGCCACCAATCACCAGCGCCACGCCCAACCAGTGACGGCGGTCGATGACTTCGTGAAAGACGAAACGGGCGACCAGTGTGATCAGCACGAAATTCAGGCTGAGCATGGGATAGGCGATACCGACTTCGAGGCGCTGCAACACCAGCAGCCAGACCAGCAAGCCCAGCCCCAGAGAGGCGAGCGCCAGCCACAGCCAAGGCGAACGCAGTTTCTCGCCCCAACCCGAGGTCTTGCCACGCCAGCTTTCCACGGCGTACTTCTGGGCGATCTGGCCAAGGCAAGTCAGCAGGCAGGCGGTCAGGAGCAGCAACAGGCTCATGACGCATCCCGAGGGAAGATCAGGATCACCAGGTTGCCTTGTTCATAACGTTTGCCATCCTTGGGCAGCAGTTCGATTTCTTGCAGTTCGTCATCCCCTTTGACCCGCATCACCACGCCGACCGAACCACTCTGACGCGCTTCGCGCATCCACTGTTGCACGTGCTCAAGATCGACCCGCTGCTGTATTGCATCTGGATCAGGATAGTCGAGGCCGTATTTCAATTCGCCTATCGTGTTGTACAACGCCACCTCCGGGCGTTTCAAGCGCCAGGCCAGGGCCGAGGCAGCGCCCAGGTCGTTGCTCAACAGCTTGTCGGTCTGCGCCAGTTCCGGGGCGTGCTGGAGGATGAACTGGTCGGGCATCTTGTTAGCCACCACCGAATCCGGCATGCCGGCCGGCAGCACGCCGATCAGCAGCAAACTGCCAAAAGCCGGTGCCGCCCAGCATTGCAAGGGACGGAAGGCCTGCAGCAGGTTGGCCATGATCCAGCCGATCAACCCGATGAACACCAATACCAGGTTGTGCAGTTCGTGGGTGTACAGCGGTTTTTTCAGTTGCAGATAAACCAGCGCAATCAGGACGATCAGGCCCAGCGTCATGTTCAGCAGGCCATTGATCCCCAGCACCCGGCCTTGTTCCAGCTTCAGTCGGTCCGCCAGGGCATGGCCCAGCAACAACGCCAGAGGCAGCAGGCAGGGCATGATGTAGGTCGGCAGCTTGCCGTTGCTCAGGCTGAAAAACAGCAAGGGCATCAGCAACCACAGCAGCAGGAAAGCGATGTTGGCCTGACGCCGGGTCTGCCAGGCCTGTTTCAGCGCCGATGGCAGCAACGCCGCCCATGGCAGGCTGAACGCTACCAGCAGCGGCAGGTAGAACCACCATGGCGCATCGTGTTGGGCGTCATCCCCGGCGAAGCGGCGAATGTGTTCGTGCCAGAAGAAGAACCGCCAGTAATCGGGTTCCTGCGCGTGCACCGCCAAGGCCCACGGCAGGCTCACCGCGATGGCGACGATAATCGCCACCGGGCCGTAAGTCAGCAGTTCCCGCCAGCGTTTCTGCCAGAGCACCCAGGGCAGGGCGATCAACACCGGCAACGCCCAGGCGAGGAAGCCTTTGGTCATGAAACCCATGCCACAGGCAAGCCCCAGTACAGTCCAGCCGAGCAGACGCTGGCCACGGCTGGTGCTGTCCAGCGCAAACCACAAAGCCACCAGGCTCAGGTTTACCCAGAAGGTGAATTGCGGATCGAGGTTGGCGTAGCCGGCTTGCCCGGCGATGATCGCAAAGCTCATGTACAGCAGCGCACAGGCAAAACTCTTGCGCGGCTCGTTCCACAGCCGGTGAGCGATCAGGTAGCACAGCAACACGCTCAGCCCGGTGCTCAGCACCGAGGCAATACGTACGCCAAACAGATTGTCGCCAAACAGCGCCTGGCCGATAGCGATCATCCAGTAGCCCGCGATGGGCTTTTCGAAGTAACGCAGGCTCATGAAATGCGGCGACACCCAGTTACCGCTCAGGAGCATGTCCTGGCTGATCTGGGCGTAACGGGTTTCGTCGGGAATCCAAAGGCCGTGAGAGCCTAGCGGCAGCAGGTACGCCAGCGCCAGAACGACCAGTAATAACGGCAATGCCCAAGGTTTGCTCATGCGCCTTGAACCCCTAGCCAGCCTTCGCGACCCTCAAGAGTGCCGCGTACGACCCGGCCCTTAGGCAAGATGGCGGGGGCGTCGGGAAGCAAATTGCCCAAGGGTTGGAAATGAATATCACGTTGGCGAGCATCGGCCAATAATTGGCGAAAATCGTTGGCCATCAGAATCCCTTCTACTTCGGCATGGACAGTGTAGACATTGAGTTTTTGCGGGGAGAACCGCTCAAGAATGAAGGTGTTGAAGTCTTTGGCCGCAACGGTCGGGCCAACCACTTCGTCGAAGGTCGGCAGGTCCACCGGAATCTGCGGTGCGCCCAGACTACCATTGGTCAGGATTGGCTGGAACAGGTGCTGGCCCCGACAATCGCTGTTGTAGCGAAAGCCGAAACCTTGCTTGGCTTCGATCACACGCTCGTCCGCCCGCCAACCGGCGGAAGCCGAGCATTCGACTTTTTGGCCGAGGATGTCACTGAGGCTGTCGACGCCACGACGAATCTGCTCGATCAGTTGCGCCTGGCTCCAGCGTCCGGCATTGGCCTGCCAGCCGTGGTGATCCCAGGCGTGCAGGCCGACTTCATGCCCAGCCGCCTGGGCTTGACGCATCAGGTGCCCGAGGTCGCGACCGATCGGTTTGCCCGGCCACGCAGTGCCTGCCAACAAAATATCCCAGCCATACAGGCCGGCAGCGTTGGAACGAAGCATCTTCCAGAGAAACTGCGGACGGATAAGGCGCCACAAGTGGCGCCCCATGTTGTCTGGCCCGACGCTGAAGAAAAACGTCGCCTTGACCTGTGCTTCATCGAGCATTTCGAGTAACCGCGGCACCCCTTCACGGGTGCCTCGGTAGGTGTCGACATCGATTCGAAGGCCTGCCTGCATCAACGTTTTTTGTCCGCGATTTCGAGCATGGCCTCGCGCAGGAAGAAGTCCAGCGTGTTGCCGATGGTTTCCTTCATCTCCACGGTGGGTGCCCAGTCAAGCAGACGCTTGGCGTTGGCGATGCTCGGTTTGCGGTGAGACACGTCCTGATAGCCAGTGCCGTAGAAAGCCTTGCTTTCGATATCGCGGAAACCGGCGAATGGCGGGAAGTTGTCGCGCAACGGGTGAGCTTCGAACTGACGCAGCAGTTCTTCGCCCAGCTGACGAATGCTGGCTTCGTTGTCCGGGTTGCCGATGTTGATGATCTGGCCGTTGCAGACATCGTTGTCGTTGTCGATGATCCGCGCCAGGGCTTCGACGCCATCGGCGATGTCGGTGAAGCAGCGTTTTTGTTCGCCGCCGTCGAACAGGCGAATTGGCGTGCCTTCCACCAGGTTCAGGATCAACTGGGTGATGGCCCGGGAGCTGCCGATACGCGCCGAGTCCAGACGGTCCAGGCGTGGGCCCATCCAGTTGAAAGGGCGGAACAGGGTGAAGTTCAGGCCTTTCTGGCCGTAAGCCCAGATCACTCGGTCAAGCAGCTGCTTGGAGATCGAGTAGATCCAGCGTTGCTTGTTGATCGGCCCAACCACCAGGTTGGAGCTGTCTTCGTCGAAGTTGGCGTCCTGGCACATGCCATAGACTTC
>NZ_JBFTMK010000151.1:0-12022 GCF_056396965.1 Pseudomonas sp. 05N434 | reverse complement strand
GTGTTAGGGACACTGGGCGCTGCTCTGGGTAAAGTCGGCAGCGCTTGCCCGGCCAGGTGTCTTTCAGAAGGATTGCTGAATGGCCAGCACTTGGTCAGGGTGGGCACCTATTCGGATTTATCTCTCCACGCCGCATGAGGCGGCAGTCTCTCTCTAGGGCATCGAGGCTTTGGTTGCTCTTGCCAGATGATTCGTTCTAAGCGACTAGAATATAAACGGCCTCTAGTCTCGGATGAATCAAATGAAACTGATTTTGGTCGTGTTAATCATTGGTTTGTTGGCCTGGAAGCTTTCCCCCGAGTTACAACCTTGGGTTGAAGCCAAGCTACCGCCCCCGAAAGTAACCCCTACAGTCGCGACTGCGCCGAAACCTGTTTCTGCGCCATTCAAATGTGACGGACGCCAATATTGCTCGCAGATGACCTCGTGTGCAGAGGCCAAAAAATTTCTGCAAAATTGTCCGGGAATGAAAATGGATGGCGACAACGATGGCGTGCCCTGTGAGTCGCAGTGGTGCCAATGACTTTTGCCGCGGGACAAGGARAATAAACGGGCCTGACGGCTACAAAACTTGTAATAAGTTGTCCGTGATTGTTCCCGAAAAAATAGTCTTTACCGGCCCGATGAGAAAGACCGGGCCCACGCCATCCCATTGAACCGTTACGGTGCCGCCATCACATTCAACCTCAACGGAATGGTCTAATAAACCACGACGAATTCCGCTGACAGCGGCGCCACAAGAGCAAGAGCCTGAACCAAGCGGAATACCACCCCAGCGCTCCCAAATGCGCAACCGTATGTGTTGTCGGTTAATGATCTGGACGAAATGCACGTTCGTCCTGAGAGGAAACAGTGGGTCGGTTTCAATGGTCGGTCCGATGGTCGCTATATCAATGGCTGTCAGATCATCCACAAAATAGGTGCAGTGAGGATTGCCCATGCTGCAAGCTGCCGGGCCACCAGCCAGTGGCAAGACAGCAGTGTCCAGTTCCTGAGCCAGGGGAATATCCGACCAGCCGAAAAGCGGCTCGCCCATGTTGACCGAAATTGCGCCGGCTGAAGTTCGTTCGCAAGTGAGTAGGCCACGGTTGGTTCGCAGCGCTATCGAAGTCATATTGGATTCGCGCATCAGCATGTCCGCGGCACCCCGCGTTGCGCTGCCACAAGCATCCAGCGTGGAGCCATCTGCATTCCAAAACATCAAGCGGGCATCGGCATCATCGCAATCAAGCACTGCTGCGAGTTGATTGAATCCGACGCCTCGGTTCCGATCACCCATTCGCCGAGCCAAACTACTTGTCACTGGATTGGCCGAGTTTCGCGAGTCCACAATGACGAAGTCATCGCCATTGGCGTGCATTTTATGAAAACTCAGCGGCATAAATAGATCCTGGGCGAACTGGCGTTTGAGAACGATCTAGCCCCAATCACATAACCTTTGCAAGCCGTGAGCGGGTAAAGAAAAACACCGGCCCTCGAAACCGATAACGATTGATCGACTCTTGAATTAGTATTCCGTCCCCCACCCAAGGAACATGGAAGTGAGAAACAAATTCGCAGCAGGTATGTTCTGTTTCCTGACGATTGTGACGGCTCAATACGCTTACTCCAGCGCTACGGATGAGTCCGCCGAAAACGCCTCATTGCTCTGCAAAATCCTCGATGGCAATGACGCCTTGACCCAGGCCTCCGAATTCTCGGCCGAGGATCGTACGGTCAATATCTCGGTAGACCGTTCTCCAGAGGACGCCAAAAAGCTTTGCCCGGAAATCAGCGCCATCGTCGAGTATCACGAGATGACTTTTACGCAAGGCTGGACTGTGCAGATCACTTCTCCAGACAGTGGTTATGACGTTGTTGCTATCTGCCCATTGTAATGATGGTGGTTGTCCTGTACGCCAGTGATCAGGTGCAGTGGAATGTGCTGTTGCTCATCAATGCATGTGATTTCGAAACTGCCCACTATTTGAGGGGGGCGCTCACTCAGCCCGGTCGACTCTTCTTCCTTTGCCTTAGCCATTCTCGCGTGGTTCGCTGCGATTTCGTTGAGAGTTGACACGTTACATCTCCCGGTGACTGACCAAGCGTATCGCTGGAGTCCTTAAACGTTAATGTGAATGCCGCCGCGTCAGAATTACGTCGTTCTGGGGCCGCTATCGCCGGCATGTGCAAACCCTAAGCCAGACATTGACGCGTATTCCGCGCCACGCTTTCCATGCGACGAATGGTGTCGCGCGATGTTCAGATAGGTTCGATCAGTCCAGGGCCATCGTTGTGCACATTGCCCACGGCTTGATCAACCTTGAACCACTCGAATGTCTCGGCCGGCTCGCCCTGCGACAGTACTATCTGCTCGGCTCGCTCTTTCGGCGTGGCCGGGTCCAGCCATTCCCGGGCCAGTTCGGCATTCAGCGTCACCGGCTGGCGATCATGAACATCCACCATGCCGCCCTTGCTGTCGGCGGTGATGATCACGAAACCGTCATGTTCGTCCGGCTGATGTTCGTACCTTGGGTATTGACCGATCGCCGCGCACAGGATCGGTGCGCGATCCTTGCGGCGGATGAGGTAGGGCTGCTTCTTCGGACCGCCCTCGTAAACCCATTCAAACCAGTTATCGATGGCAACGATCGCCCGGTGCGGCCATATGGCTTTGAAGAATGGGCCGTGACTGACTTTCTCGACCCTGGCATTGATCGGCATAGGGTGTTCTTCGGACCAATGCGGCCGCCAGCCCCAGCGAACCCTGTCGGCGTGCAGCACGTCGCCTTCCTGGTGGAAGAGGGCGAGCTGAGTCGTCGGTGCGGCGTTGTAGAGCTCGAATGGCTGATCGCCGGCATTGTTGACCAAGGCGTTGGGCATGCTCAGCGCCTTGACGAAGTCGTGAATGCCTCGGTACTGCGAAAGTCGTCCGCACATGGCTGAGCCCTCATGCTTACATCTGAGCTTAGACGATCCTTTGAACTAATAGGGCGTTAAAGCCGCGTGGCGTTTTGGCGGGCATGATTAGACACATTTTCACAGTTGAAGGTTAACTATTGGTTACAAAGTATGGCTAAAATGACATCTTTCGCCCCCATGTCGATTGTCGGCATGGCTCAAGAACGCGCCATCGGGACGCACTTTGTTCATTTCAGACGTGTGACGATTTCCGTGAAACTCATTATTGCCGCTATCTATGTCATCTCCATCGCGTATGTCCACTTGCGCGGTAAGGTGCGCCACAAACCAGGCCGCCAACTAAGCGACCACTCGACGTTTCTGGCGCCGATCAATTGCTTCCTTTATATGTTCTCGAAAATCCCCAATCGGCCTTATCTCAATCCGGCGGACTTTCCTGACTTGAGCCCTTTGCAGGCTCATTGGGAAGAGATTCGCGCCGAAGGCCAGAACCTGCTCAAGGCCGGGGAGATCAAGCGCTCGAATCAGTACGACGACGTTGGTTTCAACTCGTTTTTCAAAAGTGGCTGGAAGCGTTTCTATCTCAAGTGGTATGGCGACAGTCACCCATCGGCCGCGAAGCTCTGCCCGCGTACTACTGAACTGGTGCAAAGCATTGGCTCGATCAAGGCAGCGATGTTTGCCGAACTGCCACCGGGTTCCAAACTGGTCCGCCACCGCGATCCGTATGCCGGCTCGTACCGTTATCACCTGGGGCTGGAAACGCCGAACGATGCCGGTTGCTATATCAACGTCGACGGTGAGAGTTACCATTGGCGTGACGGCGAAGCGGTGATGTTCGATGAAACGTTCATTCATTACGCTGAAAACAGCACCCAGCAGAACCGCATCATCCTGTTCTGCGACGTCGAACGGCCGATGAAGTATCGCTGGGCGGCGGCGTTCAACCGCTGGTTCAGCCGCACAGTGATGGCGGCGGCGGGGGCACCGAACGATGCGGGTGACAAGACCGGTGCTATCAACCGATTGTTTGCCAAAATCTACACGGTTCGCCTGCGCGGCAAAGCACTCAAAAAGCGTAACCGCGCTCGCTATTACCTGGAGAAGTGGGCGATTTTTGGCGGGTTGCTGGCGATTTTTGTGCTGATCTGAGTTTTGCTTTGCGGCGTATTTAGTCATTGCAAGCRGGCCAGGATTTTCACCGCATAACGTATAGGCACTCCACTAACCGATCAGCCACGAGAACGCTTCGTGGCTTTTTTATCTGTGCTCGCTTTGGCTTTTTCTGCCGTTTTACCGGCACTCCTGGCACCGAGGCTGCGCTTGAGCAGTTCAGTCAGATCGATCACATCCGCGGTCCTGCGTTCGTCCTCTCCCGTAGCGGTTTCGACGATTTCGATCTTGCCTTCATTCGCCTTCTGCTCAACCAGCGCCATGATCTTGTCTTCAAAGCTGTCGCGGTACTCCTCGGGTGTCCAGTCGGCGCTCATGTCCTCCACCAGCCGTTTGGCCATCTCCAGCTCGCCCTTAGCCAGGTCCGGGTTGGTCACTTCACTACCAAGTTCCAGTTGATCCAGGCTGCGCACTTCGGCCGGCCAGCGCAGCATCACCAGAACCAGGGCCGATTCCAGCGGCATGACGGCCGCCAGGTGCTGGCGGGTATGCAACACCACTCGGGCGAGGGCGACCTTGCCGGTTTTGCTGAGGGTTTCGCGTAACAGCGCATAGACCTTGCCACCGCGTTTGTCCGGCGCCAGGTAATAGGGTGTGTCGATGTTTTGCAGGGGGATCTGCTTGCTGTCGACAAAGGCAAAAATGTCGATGGTTTGGGTCGACAGTGGATGGGCCGAGCGAATGTCCTCTTCGCTGAGCACCACGTAACGACCCTTTTCGTACTCGACCCCTTTGACGATGTGTGCCTGGGTGACCTCCTTGCCAGTGACCTTATTGACGCGTTTATAGCCCACCGGCTCCATGCTGCGACTGTCGAGCCAGTTGAAATCGATCCCGTGGGAAGACGTCGCCGAGACCAGCGCCACGGGGATGTGCACCAGACCGAAACTGATTGCGCCTTTCCAGATTGCCCGTGCCATCGTCGTGTTCTCGTCAGCCCATTGATGTTCAGGTGACCTGTTGCCCGGAGGAAAGTTTCAGTCGGCTGCGACCCGCTTTTGCGGGCTGATCGACGGTGCAGTCAACTGGTGTTACATCTTCTGAAGGAGGTTTTAGTTAACAAATTCGAACCCCGGGCGTAGCGTGGCTCTATTCATCCATGAAGCGTTGCACGCGCTTTTAGAGAGGTTTCCATGAACCGATGTGTGTTCGGCGTCATCGCACTGGCATTGAGTGGCGTGCTAAGCAGCCTGGCCCTGGCCGATGCCGCCGCGCCGCCATCCTCGCCCTTGCTGCTGGCCCAGAACCTGCCGGGCAGCACCAATAACAATCCTTACAACAACCCGATCCGCCGGGCCAATCCCAACAGCATGCAAGGCACGCGACCCGGCATCCCGGTGATCCGCGGGCCGAGTACGGCGCCTGCGCCGCGACCACCGACCCTGGAGAACGGCGGTATCGGCAACCGTTATCCGCAGGATCGCCAGGCTCCTGCCAGCCCACCGACATTCATACCCAATCCACCTCATCGGGACGCAGACACCAGCAACCGTTGAACGGCAGGACAGAGGTCTTGCCAGCCATTTTGACCACAAAAGGAATCGTGCATGTTGCATAAGACCCTCCTGACTACACTATTTGCCGGCGTACTGATCATCAGTGCGCCCGTGTTTGCTGCGCCTGCCCAGGAATTGAAAAGTGAGGAGGGCACCCTTGAGGTCACGCCGATCGTTAAAGGTCTGGAGCATCCCTGGGCGCTGGCGTTCCTCCCCGGTCGCCAAGGGATGCTGGTGACCGAACGGCCGGGCAACCTGCGGGTGGTCAGTGTCGATGGCAAACTTTCGAGTCCGCTCAGCGGTGTGCCTCAGGTCTGGGCCAAGGGGCAGGGCGGGTTGCTCGATGTGGTGTTGTCGCCCGACTTCAAGCAAGACCGCATGGTCTATCTGTCTTATGCCGAAGGCGGCGGTGAGGGCGGCAAGGCGGGTACGGCGGTCGGTCGCGGAAGGTTGTCGGAAGACCTGACGGCCCTCAAGGATTTCAATGTGATCTTCCGTCAGGAGCCCAAGCTTTCGGTTGGCAATCACTTCGGCTCCCGTCTGGTGTTCGACCGCGACGGTTATCTGTTCATCACCCTGGGCGAGAACAACGATCGACCCACGGCGCAGGACCTCGACAAGCTGCAAGGCAAGGTCGTGCGGATCTATCCGGACGGCAAGGTGCCGAAGGACAACCCCTTCGTCGGGCAAAAAGGCGTACGCCCGGAAATCTGGTCCTACGGCCATCGCAACCCGCAAGGCGCGGCGCTCAACCCCTGGAGCGGCACGCTCTGGGAAAATGAGYACGGCCCCCGGGGCGGTGACGAAGTCAACATCATCGAGCGTGGCAAGAACTATGGCTGGCCGATAGCAACCCACGGCATCAACTATTCCGGCCTGCCGATCCCGGAAGCCAAGGGCAAAATCGTCGAAGGCACCGTAGGTCCACAGCATGTCTGGGAAAAATCCCCCGGCCTCAGCGGCATGGCGTTCTACGATGGCGATCGCTTCAAGGCCTGGCAGCACAACGTGTTTATCGGCGCGCTGGTGGGCCAGGAGCTGATCCGCCTGCAGTTCGACGGCGACAAGGTTGTTCACGAAGAGCGGCTGTTGGGTGAGCTGAACAAACGGATTCGCGATGTGCGGCAGGGGCCGGATGGTTATCTGTATGTACTGACCGATGAAGACGATGGTGCGTTGTACAAGGTTGGGTTGAAGTAAACAGACTCGCACAACCTTTGTAGCTGCTGGCGTAGCCTGTGTTCGGCAGCTGCTACAGAACGTGTTTCTCCAGTCGCATCGCGTCGGCATGGTCCTGGTAATAGTCATGAATCAGCCCGAATCGCCGATAACCGTTGCGCTCGTACAGAGCGATTGCCATCGGGTTGTCGATGCGAACTTCAAGTCGCAGGCAGGCGCAATCGTGCTCAAGGGCGCAGGCTTCGGCGCGTTCGAGCAATTGCTTGCCCAGCCCACTGCCGCGAGCATCAACGGCGATCGCAATCGAGTACAGACGTGCCCGTGAAGTACCCCGGTGAAACAACACCAGCGCATACCCCACCAATCGCTCGCCACGTTGGGCCACCAGCAGTTGCCCGTGAGCCCGGCTGATCATCCATCGAAAACTGCGCCGGCTGAGCCGGTCGGTGGTGAAGCATTGCTGTTCGAGTGCCAGCAGTGCTGGAAGGTCTTCAATGACCGCCAGGCGAAAAACAGGATTCATATGACCGCCGTAAAAGTTGCGTAACGAAACGGGACTTTCGAAAAAGTTCGTGCTTAATAGGAAAGGTCTTGTTCTCCAACGGATCAATCACTATGTCAGCGGTACAAGGTCATTGGCGCGAAGTATCCGAACAAACGTTGCCGACGGCAATAACTTCTGCAAACTATTTAAATGCCTCGATCAGAACTTCCAGTCCGTTGATGATAATCGTCGAACGCAAGGAAGACTGGGCCTCATACTTTCCCAGTGAAGACATCGTCACCGCCCAGGAATACCTCGAACAGACCCGTAACAACGAGCAGGGCAAACGGGTTCAGGTGATCAACCTGTGCCGCAGTTACAAGTACCTCGGGCACGGTTATTACTGCTCGCTGTTGGCCGAAGCGCGGGGGCACAAGGTGATTCCGTCGGTGCGGACCATCAGCGAGCTGACCCGAAAGTCTCTGTATGGCCTGGCCTTGGACGATCTGGATAAAACCCTGGAAAAAGCCTTAAGTCATCATGTTTACAGCGATACCGAAGGTTTCACCTTGACCCTGTACTTCGGCCAGACCTCCATCGAGCCATTACAGGAATTGGCTCGACAGTTATTCGAGGTTTTCCCTTGTCCGATATTGTTAGTTGAATTTCGTCGAACTAACGGTTGGCACATCGAAGGTGTAAAGTTCGGCACCCTGCATAAGTTGCGTGAAGATCAGGAAGATCAGTTTGCAAACGCGCTAGATAGTTTCAGTCGCAAGATCTGGCGCCTGCCACGCTCTCGGCGCTTGGCCCGTTATGACTTGGCCATTCTGCACGACCCGCAAGAAGCATTGCCGCCCTCCAACCCCAAGGCTCTGGACAACTTTGTCAGGGTCGGCAAGATGCTGGGCATCGACGTTGAGCTGATYGAACGCAAAGACTACGCCCGAATCGCCGAATACGACGGGCTGCTGATACGCGAGACGACAAGCGTCGACAACCACACCTATCGTTTCGCGAAAAAAGCCGAGAGTGAAGGCCTGGTGGTGATGGAYGATCCGGCGTCGATCCTGCGCTGTACCAACAAGGTTTACCTGACTGACTTGCTCAAGGCCACCGCCGAACTGTTCGAACACTCGGTGTTGCTGCTGGCTCAGGAATTCTTCTACACCGAGTACGACTGGCGCATTGGTGTGCTCAACCGCAAACCAATTTTTGCCTGCCAGTACTTTATGTCCAAGGGCCACTGGCAGATCTACAACCATAAGGCCAAAGGCCAGGACATCAACGGCGAATGCCGCACCCTGGCGGTTCACGAAGCGCCGCGAGCAGTGGTTGAACTGGCGGTGAAAACCGCGAATCTCATTGGCGACGGACTCTATGGCGTCGACCTCAAACAGTCCGGCGACAAAGTGGTGGTGATCGAAGTCAACGACAACCCGAACATCGACGCCGGCATCGAAGACGCGTACCTGCAGGACGATCTGTACACGCTGGTGCTGGAAGAGTTCGTCCGGCGGCTGGAGCTCAAACGCCGTGGTCAGGCTTGGTGAGTGGCCTCAACCTACCGAGCTTGTTGAAATTTGGCCATTGACTTGCCATCAGCGTCCGGCTAATTTCCAGCCATGACTTCCACCGTATTGCGCTGCCAGCCAAGCATTATTACCGCCATTCCTTATTTACCGCATCGGCAGGCAATCATGCCCAAGGCGTAGCGTTGGCGGCTCGCGAGTTGGGGATTGCCGCCACTATCGTCATGCCCTGCACAACGCCGGAATTAAAGGTGCTGGGTGTGCGCAGCCGGGGCGCCGATGCGGTGCTGCACGGCGAAAGTTTTCCGTTTGCCCTGGCCTATGCGCTGGACCTGGCACAGCAAACCGGCCGCACCTTTGTCTCGCCCTTCGACGACCCGGACGTGATCGCCGGGCAGGGCACCGTCGGCATGGAGATCCTTCGTCAGCACCAAGGGCCGCTGGATGTGATCTTTGTGCCGGTGGGCGGCGGTGGCTTGATCGCCGGTATCGCCGCGTACGTCAAATACCTGCGCCCGGAAGTGCGGATCATCGGTGTCGAATCGGAACATTCCGCCTGTTTGCAGGCGGCCTTACAGGTCGGCGAACGGGTTGTGCTGCCGACCGTTGGCACCTTCGCCGATGGTGTGGCCGTCGCTCAGATCGGCGCGCATGGTTTCGAGGTCTGCCGGTTCTGCGTCGATGAAGTGCTGACCGTCAGCAACGACGAACTCTGCGCCGCGATCAAGAATATTTACGACGATACCCGCTCGATCACCGAACCTTCCGGCGCCCTGGCCGTGGCGGGCATCAAGCAGTACGTGGCGAAAACCGGCACCCGAGGGCAGACCCTGGCGGCCATCGACTCCGGTGCGAATATCAACTTCGACAGCTTGCGTCATGTGGCCGAGCGCGCCGCATTGAGCGGCGCCCCGGCGTGAGGGATGGACCAGTTATTCCTGAACGGCGTTCTCGACGCGGCTCGACGCCGACCAGATCCGGTAGCGCACTTCGATATCACTGGGCACGTAGAGCACGATCGGCAGTTTGCTGTTGTAGCGCAGCTTGAAACCGTCACCGACCACCGGCACGAAGTCCTGTTTGTGCTTGCCGTCAGGACAGGCCATCAGGGTGCTCATCGGGCCGGTGACTTTTTCCAGCCGGTAAAACGGGTAGCCCCAGCCTTCGAGGTTCTTTTCCTCAAGCATGCCGCCTAGACGCTGACGGTTGCAGTCGACGGTCAGGGTCTTGCCGGCCAGAATTTCGACCTGGTAGGCGTCTTCCTGTTTTTGCGGGGCGAGATGAATGACCTGGCGGGTAAAGCCGCTCTCTGGTTTGGGATACGGCGCGACGTCTTCGAGTGTCGCGGCCTGGGCAACGGACGACAGAACGGTAACTATCAGCCCGACGGTCGTATTAAAGGGCAAAGCACCCATAATGCCTCCTTGCGTGTGCGTGGGGTCAGCGGATACTGAACAGATGGCCGCATTCTCACTGCCGTCCTCGGTCAATGCAAACCCGCCATCAGAGATGGGTTGCAAAATGCAGGTATTGAAAACTGACCTTTCTTGCATTTTGCATGACGCAATGTGTTGCCATCTTCTCTAAAACCTTGATTTGCCGACGAGCCGCAGGGCGAAATTCCGGGCATGTTTTATGCTGAAGCTGTCTTGAGCTGACCACGGTCCCGTTGAGTCAGCGCTGAAACAAAAAAACGGTCGGACGTTGGAACGATGAAGCCCGCAAGGAAGAAAAGAACGGGTGATCTGAGCTCCGACCGACAATTGATTTTCGATTGGCAATCTCACAATACCGAGAGGGTGGCCATGTTTCTTTCTGCCTTGGAACTACGCAATATCGTTGAAAGCAGTTTTCTTCCGAAACGCTGCCAATGCACGCTATCTCCGGATCTGTCGATGACCGTCAAGGTGTATTCGGACAACGAGACTGACCATCTCGACCTGTGCGTCACCGGCATAGACGCCCATCGCCTCAACGGATGTCGGGAGATTAATCATCTGATCGCCGAGTTACGCACCGACCTTGAGCACAAGACCCATAGCCATTTGCCCAGCACTAAGTCGAAAGCTCATTAGCCGACTGTTTCACCCAATTCGAGCGACACGCGCCGGGTCTGGATAAACCCCAGACCCAGTGCCAATTCCACCAGGATCGCCAGTAAGATACCCGGCCCGGCATGACCATTGAGCCATTCGCCGAAGCCCAGCGCTGCCAAGCCGAAACAGCCAACCATAAAGCCGCTGCATATCGCACTTCTCGCCGCCGAGGGCGGTGCCTGCCGCACGAGATAAAACATCACCCCAAGCGCACCGAACAGCACCGCACTGCGCCTGGCCACAAACCCCGCTGCGGGTGAATACTCGATACTCCAGATCGCCAGCAACCATTGCGGCATCAAACCCCACACCAGCGCCAGCAGAAAGCAAAGCGCGGCGGTGAACGTTGAAAGCGTGCGAAACGAGAACGGCATGGCGAATCCTTTCGGCGGTAGAGGGGACGCCAAAGCATAGCGTCAGAATCCCCTCAGGCCTACCGCCAAGTGCCGAATCAGAATCGTCTGTCAGCTCTGATAACTGCACGCGTCAGAAAGTTTTCGATAGGTAATTTCCGCAGGCTTGCCCGAGGTGCTATCGATGTACTTCATGTCCGCCGTGACCACTTCGCAGTCCAGCGTCGACGGTTCGGTCATGGAAATGACCTTGCCCACATTCAGCGGCATGCCGTAGTGATAAGGCACGGCCTGAGAGGACGACGTGTCGTTGGCCTGAGCGAAACCGGCGAAAGCGGTGCAGGCGAGGGCGGTGGTCATCAGCAGTGTTCGCATGTTCATGATGGGTCTCCAGTGCAGAGGGGAAGCCAGTTCGATGCAAGAGCGTCGAACCTGCCGCACTGGGCGTCAGAGGGTGCTGAGGGAGTGCGGTCCAGTAAAGTTTTGGACCATGGGGTTAAGCGATGGTTAACCGGGCTGGATGCCGCCTGTCGTAAGGTAATGCTGTTCACTTAAGCAATTTCAGCCGCAACGCATTCCTTGTAGCAGCTGCCGAGCTCGCGAGGCTGCGTTCGGCTGCGAAGCAGTCGTCAAACCAGTGATTGCGGTGTGTCAGACAGACCGCACTAGCCGGATTCACGACTGCTTCGCAGCCGAACGCAGCCTCGCAGGCTCGACAGCTGCTACGGCCGAACGCAGGCTTCGACAGCTGCTACAGATCGCATTGCGGCTTAAGTGAATAATGTTATCTGTGAGGAGGGTTCTGGCG
>NZ_JBFTMK010000150.1:0-9215 GCF_056396965.1 Pseudomonas sp. 05N434 | reverse complement strand
AGAATGCACCGCGGTTTTTCAGGTATTACGCGTCATCGTTCTTCGCGGGCAAGCCTCGCTCCTACAGGATTTTCGTCGCTCCGTTCCCGGTTCAACGCCGGGTGATCACCACCTCCAGGTATTCGCTTGGCACCACCAGCGACCGCTCTCCCGCTCGGTTCAGGCGCTTGAGCAGTTCCGTCAGGTCGTGTTCCAGGGCGGCGGACCCTTCGGGTGGCAGGGTCGCAAAAGCCTTGTGAACCGGGCCATACCAGGTGCGGAAGGTGTCGATGAAATGGGCGGCCGAACGATAGCGGAAGTTGAATAAGCGTCGTGTCACCTGAAGCACGAAGTCGCGCTGATCGAAGTGCGAGTGCAACCACGCTTCGGAGCCCCAGTTTGAAGGTGGTTGAGCCCCTACGGGTGGCGGCATGTGGCGCCCCAGGACCTTGAACATCTGGCCGACAAAGCCCTCGGGCGTCCAGTTGGCAAGGCCAATCCGGCCTCCCGGACGACACACCCGCGCCAGTTCCGCAGCCGCCTTGGGTTGATCCGGGGTAAACATCACCCCAAAGGTCGAGAGCACGGCATCGAAACTGGCATCCTCGAAAGGTAGCGCCTCGGCATCGGCCACCTGAAAGGTCACGTTCAGGTGTTCCGCCCGTGCCCGGTCTTCGCCACGCTCAAGCAACTTGGCCACATAGTCGGTGGACGTGACCTTACAGCCCCGGCGCGCAGCGGCAAGCGTGGCATTACCGTTGCCCGCAGCGACGTCCAGCACCCGCTCATCACAGAGCAAGTCACAGGCTTCGGCCAATAGCTCGCCGACGATCTGTAGGGTGGTGCCGATCACGGCGTAGTCGCCGCTGGCCCACGCAGTCATCTGACGGTTTTTCAGGGCGGTGAGATCAATGGGTGTGCTCATGAAGTCTGCTCCGCTGCGGGTTGGAACGCGTCCCGGCTTACTCCGCCGTGGTGGGATCGATGATGTTCACAACTCGGGAAACGCTGTTGATCGGAAAACCACCTTGTTTGGCATGCTCCCTGATGAGCTCCTCGCTCGGCGCGATGTACACGCAATAAATCTTGTCGCCCGTGACGTAACTCTGCTGCCATTGCACTTGCGGCCCCAATCCACGCAACACATCGCAGGATTTTTGCGAGATCGCTTTGAGTTCCTGCGGCGGCAGTGCGCCAGCTCCTGGAAGCTCGCGTTCAATAATGAACTTAGGCATAACCCTCTCCCTTTCATGATGGTGATGGCAGGGTCGCAAGTGACCCCGTCCACAAACTAAAGCTCCCGGACAGGTATCCGTCCTGCCCGGTCGTCCGGCAGACTCACGAAATGCGCCGGTCTCCGATGCATGGTCATGCGTTTGTAACGCAGGATTAACACCCGGCCCACGGGATTGCCGATGCGCCATGAATCAGCTCTTATGGGCCACCGTCTTTTGAAAGGATTCCCCCATGCCTCGCCTGGACTGGCTCGCTCACCACATGCACCACAGCGACATCTTTGCTTCATGGATTCACCAACAATTCCACTATGAATACGCCGACCAGCCCTTGCCTCAGTGGCAACGGGAATTCGCTGACGGCCAATTTGACGGCACATGGCAATGTTTGATCGCCCTGGATGAAGACCGCCTGCTGGGTGGTGCGGCACTGGCCGCCGCCGACCTGGCTCACCGGCCTGACCTGGGTCCTTGGCTGGCTTGTGTGTTCGTCACACCCCAAGCAAGGGGAAAAGGATTGGCGGAGCGTTTGATTGAAGGGATATGCGCGCAGGCCAGGGAACGTGGCGTGGCGAAGATCTATTTGCACACCCGGGACCAAAGCGATTACTACGCCAGACGCGGATGGACAGTGCTGGAGCGTTTTCAGGCCTGGGAAAACGACCAATGGCTCATGGTGCGCAACCTGTGAGCCATTGATTGGAAAGGTCACGCGGCAGGCGCCTTGGCCTCTTCCAACAGCTGCCGGATCATCTGCTCCTGAGTCTCGTAGCGACCCTCGCCAAAGTGGCTGTAACGCACCTGCCCCTTGGCATCGATCAGGTAGTGAGCCGGCCAGTATTGGTTGTCGAAGGCGCGCCAGATCGCGTAGTTATTGTCGATCGCCACCGGGTAGGTGATACCGAGTTTTTTCACCTGATCGCGAACGTTGTCGAGGATGCGTTCGTAACCGTATTCCGGGGTGTGCACGCCGACCACCACCAGGCCGTCCTTTTCATATTTTTTCGCCCAGTCCTTCACGTAGGGCAAGGTGTGCTGGCAGTTGATGCAGTCATAGGTCCAGAAATCCACCAGCACCACCTTGCCGCGCAGGGAGTCGTTGCTCAGCGCTGGCGAGTTGAGCCATTCGACCGCGCCGGAGAGTGACGGCATCGCACCTTTGGCCGCGTCCATCGGGTCGGCCTTGACCTTGCTGACCAGGTAATCGACCACTTTCGGTACGGTTTCCAGCACCTGCTGTTCAACGGTCGTGACGCCTTCGGACGAAGTGCCGGCGAGCAGCCTGTTATCGGTTCCGGTGGCGATGACTGCCGCCGCGACCAACACCCCGGCACCGGCGCCGCGACGCAGCCAACCGGTGACCGGAATCGACGGTTTCAAGCGATTGACCAGGCCGCGACCGGCGAAGATCAAGGTGCCCAGTGACAACGCGCTGCCCAGGCCATACGCCACCAGCAGCAGACTGGTCTGCACGTTGGCGCCTTGCAGCATGGCGCCGGTGAGGATCACCCCGAGGATCGGCCCGGCACACGGAGCCCAGAGCAGACCGGTGGCGACGCCAATCATCACCGAGCCCAGCGGGCCGGACATTTTGCGAGTGTTGGGGTCGAGGCGATTGCCCAGCAACACGAACGGTCGCGCCAGCCAGCCGCCGATGCGCGCGGAGATCAGCGACAGCGCAAACAGCACCATCACGATCAGCGCCACATGGCGGCCGGTGTTGTTGGCTTGTATCACCCAATCGCTGCTGACCACGGCCAGGCTGGAGATCAGGGCGAAGGTCAGGGCCATGCCACCGAGGGTGAGCAGGATCGAGGTGCGTGTGCGTTTAACACCGGCAAACAGAAACGGCACGACCGGGAGGATACAGGGGCTGAGGACGGTCAAAATGCCGCCCAGGAATGCGATGAGAAACATGGGGATCACCTTGAATATACGAGTCCGATGTGGGAGCGAGCCTGCTCCCACACTGGGAATATTGAGTTCATCGGAACAGTGCCTGGCTTCAAGCCATCTGGTTTTCCAACTGCTGGCCCTGTGGCGTCCGGCTGGAGCCGTTCTCTGCAAGCAATTGCCCCTGCGGTGTGCGGCTGGAACCATCCTCAGCCACCAGCGGCGTCAGTTGGAAGCAGGTGCTGCTACCACAGCTGCTCTGTTCAACAGCCGCGTTGGCATGAGCGGCGACGCCGGCTATGGAAAAGACGATGGCGGTCAAAAAGCGGGTGGCGTTGTTCATGGAGTTATTCCTGTTTCAAAAAAGGGATTGATAACGGGTGAGCAAAGGACTCAGTTGTCTTCGTTGCAGTTGTCAGCGAATTTGCGGTAATCAAGGGCCTGGGTTTTGCCTTGGGAATCCAGGTAGGTCATCCGCGCATTCACAATCCCGCAGGAAGGCGTGGCGTCCTCTTTCATCGACAGCACTTTCTGGATGTCCAGGTGCGTGCCATAGGTGTAGGTTTGCGGGGTGACATTGGCTTCGGCCCGGGCCGACAAGGTGCAGATGTTCAGGGCGGCAAACAGGCAGGCGGCGTAGACGGCTTTGGTATTCATGGTGGTTTCCTCGGGGCTTCAATGGGTCAATCGTTGCCAAATCGTTGATGGGGCCGAGGCGGTTTGGGTTTGCCTCGATGGAAGCCATTAGAAGCCCGCGAGGTATCCCGTCTGTGTCTGGAACAGGCGCGAGTAAATTGCTATGTATCAGCACCGGCCGGCGATACACAGCGATACAAAACCCCTGAAACCGGCTGTTTTTGCGTCCCCGTGTATCCGCCGACAGGCCAGATACACTGCAATACAAACCGCTGCGGGCGAGCGAGCCTTGACTCGGTAGACTGCGCGAAAACTCCTACTCAAGAGGCATGGCGACCATGGAACACGTCGATCACATTCTCATCGTGGACGATGACCGCGAGATCCGGGAACTGGTAGGCAATTACCTGAAGAAGAACGGCCTGCGCACCACCGTGGTGGCGGATGGACGGCAGATGCGCGCGTTTCTGGAGACCACGCCGGTGGACCTGATCGTGCTCGACATCATGATGCCGGGCGACGATGGCCTGCTGCTCTGCCGTGAGCTGCGCGCCGGCAAACACAAGGCCACGCCGGTGCTGATGCTCACCGCGCGCAACGATGAAACCGACCGCATCATCGGCCTGGAAATGGGCGCCGACGACTACCTGGTCAAACCGTTCGCCGCCCGTGAACTGCTCGCCCGGATCAACGCCGTGCTGCGCCGTACGCGGATGCTGCCGCCGAATCTGGTGATCACCGAAAGCGGTCGCCTGCTGGCGTTCGGTCGCTGGCGCCTGGACACCTCGGCCCGGCATCTGCTGGACCAGGACGGCACCATGGTCGCCCTCAGCGGCGCGGAATATCGTTTGCTGCGGGCGTTCCTCGATCATCCTCAGCGGGTGCTCAATCGCGACCAGTTGCTCAACCTGACTCAAGGACGCGACGCCGATCTGTTTGACCGCTCCATCGATTTGCTGGTCAGCCGCTTGCGTCAGCGCCTGCTGGACGATGCCCGGGAACCGGCCTACATCAAGACCGTACGCAGCGAAGGCTATGTGTTTTCCCTGCCGGTGGAAGTGCTCGGTGCGCCGTCATGAACCTTGCGCTGCACTGGCCCCGCACGCTGGCCTCGCGGCTGTCGCTGATTTTCCTGATCGGCCTGATCCTCGCCCAGGCGCTGTCCTTTGGCGCGCAGTACTACGAGCGTTATGAAAGTGCGAAAAATACGATGTTGGGCAATCTGGAAACCGACGTTTCGACCTCCCTCGCCATCCTCGACCGCTTGCCCGCCAACGAACGAGCGAGCTGGCTGCAGCGCCTGGAACGCACCAACTATGGTTATCTGCTGWATGAAGGTTCGCCCGGCACACCGATGGCGCCCAGCGATGTGCCGATTGCCGTCCCCTCGATTCAGGACGCCATCGGCCATGAATATCCGCTGACTTTTACCGACATCCCCGGCCCGAAGAAACACTTCCAGGCCCACCTGAAATTGAAGGACGGCAGCCCCGTCACGATCGACGTGCGCCCCGCGATGGTGCCTTTGTCCCCGTGGTTGCCGGCGGTATTGCTGGGGCAACTGGCGCTGCTGATCGCCTGCACCTGGCTGGCCGTGAGAATCGCCATCCGCCCGCTCACCCGCCTCGCCCAAGCCGTGGAAACCCTCGACCCCAACACCCACGCCGTGCACCTCGACGAAAAAGGCCCGACCGAAGTCGCCTACGCCGCCAGGGCGTTCAATGCGATGCAAGCGCGTATCGCGGCGTATCTCAAGGAGCGCATGCAACTGTTGGCGGCGATTTCCCACGACCTGCAAACCCCGATCACGCGCATGAAACTGCGTGCCGAATTCATGGACGACTCCAGCGAAAAAGACAAACTGTGGAATGACCTCGGCGAGATGGAACACCTGGTGCGCGAAGGCGTGGCCTACGCCCGCAGCATCCATGGCGCCACCGAGGAAAGTCGCCGCACCGATCTGGATTCGTTCCTCGACAGCCTGGTGTTCGACTATCAGGACATGGGCAAAGACGTGCAGCTGGGCGGCAAAAGCGCCGCAGTCATCGACACCCGGCCCCATGCCTTGCGGCGAGTGCTGGTTAACCTGGTAGACAACGCGCTGAAATTCGCTGGCGCGGCTGAGTTGTGGGTGGAAACGAAGGCGGACGGCAGCTTGTCGGTGAAGGTCATGGACCGAGGGCCGGGGATTGCCGAAGAGCAATTGGCCCAGGTGATGCAGCCGTTCTACCGCGTGGAGAATTCGCGTAATCGCAGCACCGGCGGGACCGGGTTGGGGTTGGCGATTGCCCAGCAATTGGCGCTGGCGATTGGCGGGGCGCTGACCTTGAGCAATCGCGTGGATGGTGGGTTGTGTGCGGAGCTCAAGTTACCGAAGCCCCAATAAGCACCGCCCATCCAATGTAGGTGTGGTGTTTGGGGGATTGTGTGCAGTCAGGCCCTTGTGGCGAGGGAGCTTGCTCCCGCTGGGCTGCGCAGCAGCCCCAAAACCTACACCACGGATTAGCCAGACACACCGCAGAATTCGGTTTACGACTGCTGCGCAGCCGAACGGGAGCAAGCTCCCTCGCCACAAAAGCCACTCGACATTATTCCGAAGGCCGAGCCCGCAACCGCCGTCCAATGACATCCAGCACATCGCACCCATCCCGTAACGGAATAGCGCAGAGCAAGGCAAAGTCACTGAGAATGAAGGATTCGCACTCGACTGAACCGCGCATCGACATGTTCTCAAGCACCTGAGTGACTGCGCGAATTCGATAGCTGGCAGTGTCATACAAAACATCGATCGGCGCGTGGGTATCGACGAACAGGGTGGGCATGTCGGTGCAGTTGCCGGTGAGGGCCATGAAGCGGTTTTCGGGGTGGGGGATTGGTTTTTCGTAGGGTGGATCGGGTGTAAGCGTCTTCATTGATTTAAGTCCTAACGTATGGATTGAAGCCGCCAGAAATCACTTCCACACGAATAGGTGGCGGCTGTACGCAGGTGTGGAAGACCGGGACGTTAGGCACCCGGCGCACTCGAAAGCGCCCCGCGCACAGCCACCATGAAACACAGACGATAAAAAACGCCGAACTGGTGGCGCTTGATGCGCCTAACGATAGAAGGGCTTCCACGCCCTGTCACTGAATTTGCAGTGACCTCCCAAAGACTATCGATGAGGCGCGCTGCGCACCAGTTCATGGAAACCGCTACAACTTGAAGGAAACTTCCGACGACTTTGCCCAGAAATTTCGCACCTCCGTAAGAAATGATCTATTCAGACACCGGTGGGAAATAAGGTAATTTTCTTAAATTCCAGATCTACAAATACTGGAATATCCCCAGTGAATCCAACTACCTCAAGAAGCACGACTGATCCGTCTAAATCGACAGCCGCAACTCCATCCGCATCAATAGACATTATTCTTCCTGTCAAATTTATAAAGCCGTTTGCTACTTCAATCGAATACACATCTTTCAACGCGCGATGAGCATTCACCCCCCAAATAACCTCCTCCATAACTTCTAACTCGACATCATAAAGCTCGCCTAATTTTGGTGTTCCGGCATTCCAAGCTGCTATCGCCGAGCCGAGTACGGTTGAAAATTCCACAAAATTCTCATTTTTTATGAGAATCATTTTATTTATGGTCACATTCATTTTGGTTTCTTCGGCAATGGAACTCGGACTACGGTGCTTTCAACATTCATCACATTTTCCTTTAGTTCGAGTATCCACTTTTCCTCATGGTAATGATGCTTACTCGGGTTGCCTCCCATTTCATGAGCTCCATAGCGGATACTTCTTTTCCCATCTGCCGACACCAATCTGTCAGGATCCGGACTCCTCGTTCGGGGATGACTATGTGTGTACGGACCATCACCTAAAAACTCTTCCCATTTATTAGTGGCATCCTGCGGTTTAACTGGCTTATTAGCATAGGTTTCTTTGTGATATCCCGCCTGGGGCGTATTCCGAGACACCTCTGGTATTTGAGGTTCTCCGTCAGTCGCTGCCGCCTTGCCCGAAGGTTCTTGCCCACCGATAGACGGTTTCTTACATTTATCTCCATCGGGACAGGTACTCAACCCCAACGGATCAACCCACCCCGTCGGATTCGGCGTGTACTGGTACTGGTTCAGCCCACCGGCCAGCTTGATCGGATCCGGCGTCAGATACCGCCCCACCTGCGGATCATAGTACCGATGCCGGTTGTAGTGCAGACCACTCTCGGCGTCGAAATACTGCCCCTGGAAACGCAGTGGTTGCTCGAGCTGCTCGCCTCCACCGAGTGCCTGATGCGTGAGCTTGCCGTAGGCGTTGTACTTCGCCGACCAGACAATCTCGCCACCGAAATCCGTCAGTTCCTGCRGTGTGCCCAGGTGATCGAGCTGGTAGTAGAACGGGCAGGCCTTTTTCGGGCCTTTGCCGTCGAGCATGGCCAACGGGCGGAAGTTGCCCGGCTCGTAGACGTAGCTGCGGTAGTGCTCTTTGCTGCTTTCAGCGACGACTTGGTCGCCCTGCCAGAAGAACTCGGTAGTTTGGCCGTCGACGGTTTTGGCGATGCGGCGGCCGAAGGCATCGTAGCGATAGCTCGCGCAACTTCCATCCGGCAACGTGACGCCGACCAGCCGATGCTGGCAGTCGTAGCGGTATTCGGTGACGAGTTTTTGCGCGGTGCCACGGCGTTCGCGGATCAGGTTGCCGAAGGCGTCGTAGTCGTAATGGCGGTCGCCTTGCATCAGCAGGCGATTGCCTTTGACGGTCGTCGGGCCGGGGCGGTCCTGCATCAGCAGGTTGCCGGCKGGGTCGTGGGCGAAGCTTTCCGGTGGGTCGTCGCGGGTGTGGCGGACGCGGGTCAGCCGGTTCAGCGGGTCGTACTGGTAACTGCGCTGGCCGTGGCGGGTGTCGGCGATGTGGTCGAGATTGCCGTTGAGGCTGTAGGCATAGTCGCGGCGGTACAGGCTTTTTTGCTGTTGACTGACGGCGTGGGCCTTTAGCCGGCCCTGTTCGTCGTAGGCATATTCGCTGAGCAGCAGGCCTTGCTGGCGCTGTAGTTCTCGACCGGATTTGTACGTGTGGTTTGTAAGACGTGTGCCATTAAGGTCGATAGCCGTCAGCGCACCACCCTTGGCGTGGTGGTAGTCGAGCTTGCTGCCATCCGGCAGGCGCAGGCGGTTAAGTTGGCCGCAGGCGTCGTAGGCATAACGCAGCGTGCCCCAGCCCTGATGCTCGGTGATCAGCCGGTCCTGCTGGTCGTATTCGAATTCCAGCGGATGGTCGTGGCCGTCGTCGACGCTGACCAATCGACCGAGGCTGTCGTAGCGGTATTGGACCTGGATGCCGTCGGGCAAGGTTTTGACTAACAGCCGTCCTTCCGCATCCCGCTCGTACCCGGTAACCAGCTGCGAGCCGTCATCGCCGAATTCGGTTTTCTCCAGCAGATGGCCGTTGAGGTCGTAGACGTAGGCGGTGCGGCGGCCGTCGA
>NZ_JBFTMK010000149.1:0-15900 GCF_056396965.1 Pseudomonas sp. 05N434 | reverse complement strand
TGTTGATGTCGAGGCTGAACCGCAGGGTCAGCACCGAAGCGCCGCCGGAACTGGTCGAAGCCATCTGGGTCAGGCCGGGCATCTGGCCGAACTGACGCTCCAGCGGCGCAGTCACGGCGCTGGTCATGACATCCGGGCTGGCGCCGGGATAGAGCGTCATGACGCGGATGGTCGGGTAATCGACCTGGGGCAATGCCGACACCGGCAGCAGCCGATAAGCGATCACACCGGCCAGGATAATGGCCAGCATGCTCAGGGTCGTGGCGACCGGGCGAAGGATGAACAGCCGCGAGATGTTCATGCGCCGCCCTTTTTCGCCTTGTCGGTGGCCGCCGGCTCGCCTGGGGTCGCCGCCGATTTGCCTTGCAGATGTTCGGTCGGAGTGGTCGGTACATCCTTGCTGTCGTTGACCACCTCCACTTCACTGCCGTCCTTCAGGCGGTCGGTGCCTTCCAGCACCACCCGATCACCGATGGCCAGGCCTTCGGTGATCACGGTGTTTTCCCCGTCACTGGCGCCGACTTTCAACTGGCGGATGGTGACCTTCTTGTCGCCGTCCAGCGCATAGACGAATGTGCCGTTGGTGCCGAACTGGATCGCCGCCGAGGGTGCAAGCACCACATCTTTAAGGGTATCGGCCAGCAGGTGCACGTTGACGAACTGATTGGGGAACAGCGCTTGATCGCGGTTCTCGTAGCGGGCCTTGAATTTCAGGGTGCCGGTGGTGACGTCGATCTGGTTATCGAGGCTCTGCAACACGCCGGTGGCCTGCAATTGGGTGTCGCCGCGGTCCCAGGCTTCGGCGGGCAGCTTGGCGCCGGTGCGATAGCGGGTCAGCACGGTGTCCAGGCTGTTTTCCGGCAAGGTAAAGGCCACGCTGATCGGTTGGGTCTGGGTGATGATCACCAGCGCCGTGGTGTCGTTGGCCGCCACAAGGTTGCCGACGTCCAGCTGCCGCAGACCCACACGCCCGGTGATCGGAGCGCGGATCTTGGTGAATTCGAGATTGAGCTTGGCGTCGTTGACCGCCGCCTGATTGGTCTTGACCGTACCCTGATACTGGGCGACCAGCGCTTCGGCGGTGTCCAGGGTTTGCTTGGCGATACTGTCTTCGCGGTACAGGCCACGATAACGCTCGACGTCGACCTGGGCGTTTTTCAATTGCGCCTGATTCTGCAGCAAGGTGCCTTCGGCCTGGAGCAAGGCATTCTGATAAGGACGTGGATCGATCTCGGCCAGCAGGTCACCCGCCTTGACCATCTGCCCTTCTTCGAAATAGACCTTGACCAGTTCGCCACCGACGCGGCTGCGCACATTGATGGTGTTCAGCGCCGTGACCGTGCCCAGCGCCTTGTAATACAGCGGAAAATCGCCTTTGACCACCGGCGCCACGCGCACCGGAACCGGTCCCGTCGCCCCGCCGAATCCTGGACGCATCCCCCCCGACCGACCGGTATGCCCGGCAACGGCTTTCTGCCCTGCGCCCTCCTTCGGGCTGCTGCCAGCGGGCCAGAACTTCCAGCACAGGCCGACGATGACCAACAGGACAAGCAGGCCGAACAGCCAGCGACGAGGATTGCGGGAAGCGGAGGATTGCATGGAATGATCAACCATTGGGCGCGTGCGCTTTTTTCTACGGGAGGCTGAACGATAAGCACTGGCGGGTATTAAGCAAAGCGCCTTTACCGGCAATTTACCTTTGGCTTACGTAACAGGAAGTTAGGACACAAATGAAAACGGCCTGGACAGGGCCAGGCCGTTAACAATTGTAAAACTTTGCTTACTTCAGAACGGCGAGCGCTGCGTCGTAGTTCGGTTCTTCAGCGATTTCCTTGACCAGTTCGCTGTGCAGGACCTTGTCGTTTTCGTCCAGAACCACGACGGCACGGGCGGTCAGGCCTTTGAGTGGACCATCGGCGATGGCCACGCCGTAGTTTTCCTTGAACTCGGCACCGCGCAGGGTCGACAGGTTCTGCACGTTTTCCAGGCCTTCGGCACCGCAGAAGCGGGCTTGGGCGAACGGCAGGTCAGCCGAGATGCACAGCACCACGGTGTTGGCCACGTCATTGGCCTGGGCATTGAACTTGCGCACGGAGGTGGCGCAGGTCGGGGTGTCGACGCTTGGGAAGATGTTCAACACTTTGCGCTTGCCGGCGAAGCTCGCCAGGGTCACGTCGGACAGATTGCCGGCAACCAGGGAAAAGGCTGGCGCCTGGGAACCGGCTTGTGGCAGTTGGCCGTTGACTTGAACCGGGTTGCCTTTAAGAGTGACTTGAGCCATGAACGGAGTCCTTCTGAACGTTGATGTAGAGAATTTTGACGAGGCCGAAGTTAACCACGAAATGAGCCGGGGACCTATGCAAAAACACAAATTGTCATGAGTGGCGGGAGAGGCAAACCTGCAATTCCACAGGGCTGGATGCACGTGCACTACCCGAGCAACCGCAGCATATTGCGGTGCCGCGCCGCGAAAATCCGCCGCATGCAGGCATTCACCAGCAGCCCTTCAGTCAAAGCACCGCCAATCGCCGCATAGGTCACGCGGTCGGTGTACAGCGTACCGCCCTCTCCCGCCGCCACCCAATGTTCATGACGAAAGGCGCGCAGCGGCCCCTTGAGCATTTCATCGATGAAATGCGTATCGCCGACCTCCCGGATCACCACCGTCCAGTTCGACGGGATCAGGTTGAACATCCAGTGCCTGAAGCGGAACTGGGGGGCACCTTCCGTTGGTCGTTGGATGGGTCTCACAGGAATATTTGATCGCGAGGAGGATGTCGAAAATACATCTGTTCTCTACAACATCGACTAAAACGAAAAGGACAATTTTTGTTTAGGTGCGTTGTCGATTCAAGTCACGCCCATTCGACTATGCAATGAATCACTCAACTTCAACGGAGACAAGACCATGCGATTCATGATCATTGTAAAAGCCAGCCCCGATTCCGAGGCCGGCGTGATGCCCAGCGAAGAACTGATGACCGCAATGGGCAATTACAACGAGGAACTGGCCAAGGCCGGCATCCTCATCGACTGCGATGGCCTGCAGCCCAGCAGTAAAGGTGCCCGTGTGCGCTTCTCGGGAGATAAACGCACAGTGATCGATGGCCCGTTCGCCGAAACCAAAGAGCTGATCGCCGGCTACTGGCTGTGGCAGGTGAAGTCGAAAGAGGAAGCGATCGAGTGGGTCAAGCGCTGCCCCAACCCGATGCCGGGTACAGAGGCCGAGATCGAGATTCGCCAGGTGTTCGAGGCCGAAGATTTCGGTGCCGAGTTCACCCCGGAACTGCGTGAACAGGAAGAGCGCGTGCGGGCACAGGCGAAGAAGCAATGAAGCACACCTACGCGCGACTCAGCATTCAACAGTGATGTTGACTGACAATCCTTCTTCGCGAGCAAGCCCATGCCCACAGGAGATTGTGGTTGGCAAATCAGCCAAGGCTCACTCAATACCTGTGGGAGCGTGGTTTGCCCGCGAATGGATCTTCAATTCAACAAGCAAACCCGTTGACGCGACAACCACCTGCTAGAGTAAAAAAAGCCTTCATGCAGGCCAGACCGAATGTCATCTTCGGAAAATGAGGAAACGTCTATGAAAGGTTTGCTTCGCGTTGCGGGATTCAGCCTGATGGCGCTTTTCGCCAGTTGTGGTGTCGGTGCCCAGACAATGCAAAGTCATGCGGCGCCGGTTGCGCTCACTGTCATACCGGCCGACATCCCGGGGGAATAGCCAAGGGGATTGATCGTTCCCATGCCTGGGAACGATCTTGCGCGAACAATAAACCCGCGTTACTTGGACTTGAATTTTACAAACGACTGATTCATGTCCGAAGCCCAGCCATCGATCACGTTTTTCACGTCATCGGCTTTCATCACCTGAGCTTCGTTTTCCAGCGGTTTGCCGGTGCCCTTGCGCACCACCTGGGCGATGACTTTGTTGGTGCCGCCGTCGAGAAACACCGCTTCGGTGGCCAGATCGGTTTGCTGATCGCGAGCACCGCTGGCGGTGGTGACGGCCGCTGCCACCAGGGCGATCGGGATCACTTCATATGGCTTGAGGCTTTCGGTCTTGCTGCTGACGGCGGTGATCGCCGCACGTACCACGATCACGCCTGGGCCGGGGCCGCTGGCCAGTGGCAGGGATTTACCCAGTTCGCGCTTGAGCGCTTGATCGTAGTAGCTGGTGATGCCGTTCAACGTGGTCTGAGGGATTTTCGCTGTCGGCTGCGGTTTGGGATAGAGCTGAGTCGGCTCGATGTAGGCACTGGTGTATTTGTTGACGTTGAGCTTGGGATCGACCCAGCGCATCACCACGGCGCCCGATGGCGACTTGGCTTCCTTGAGCTGGCTGTAGTCCTTGAGAAAGCCGGAGTACTGGTCTGGCTCGACGACTTTGCTGGCGCAACCCGCCACCCCGAGAGAGGCGATGCACAGTGTGCTCATCATTAACGCAAGCTTCATGCTTTAACTCCTGTCAGAAGGACGGCAACGGTATTGCCTACGAGAGTTACAGGTATAGCTAATGCCCGGCGTTTTTGTATCGAAAATCACAATTTTCAGCTCTCGCCACGGTCGCGGCAATCACCACGAAGACCCGCTTTTCGCTGCCAACTCCCGCCGGCTATTGGCCCGCATCGCCTTGATCAACGATACCGTGCCCACCAGGATGATCACCGCGCCGAACAGGAAATCGAGGGTGTACAACTGGAAATCGTTCAACGGCCCCACCAGGAACACCCGGATCGCGCCAATACTCACCAGCGTCGCGAGAAAGTCGATGCCCGGCTCGTCGCGATAGAACACGTGCAGCAGCGGCAGGCACATCACCAGCAACAACAGCAACACAATCACCTTGAACGAGCCCTTGCGCTCGACGCTGAACGCGCATTCGTTGGCGCCGTAGGGCTTGTAGTCCTGCTCACTGATCAGCGAATTTTTCTCGTTGATGTACTCGACACGGTTGTACTTCTGGATCGGCGTAAAGGTGTTGGACATCTGCATGCTGGTGGTGACGTTTTTGAAGCGCAGGTCGACGCGCTCATTACCCTTGAGGTAGTACAACACCGGTTTGTAACCGTAGCGGTAGGTGTCGAACGGAAAGTCGGTCGCCCGCCCCTGGACGTCGATGGGCCGGGACTCAAGTTCGGCGTAGGCACTTTTGTTGACCGAAGACAGGTTACGGCTCAGGGGTTTGATCTTGACCTGTTCCATGAAAATCGGCGCAACGCCGTAGGACCACTGTAGCGGCTCCATGCGCAGCCGCAGTTCGTTGCGGCCCAGGTCGTAGCGATCAAAGGTTCGCTCGGAAACGACAACCGCCCCCGAGAGCATGAACTCGCCGCGAACGTTGTTGGTGATGCGCAGCGACAGTTGATCCTTGCCCAACCCGCCGCTATCGCTGGCCGGCGGCGTGCCGCACCAGGCGTAGCTGTCGAACGCATCCCCGAGCTGGCCGTTACGGTTCTCTTTGAACACATAAAAATAACTGCCCCACAGGGCCGCCATCAGCAACAGCGCTATCAACCCTAAAATCTTCTTGCCCGCGCCCAAACCAGACTCCTTTCTTCACCAACTCCTTATGAGACGCGGACTCTATCAAAATGCCATCATTGGCCCAAGCAAAAGATCTCGATGCCCTACCGCCGCCGAAACAACGGCCGCGGCTCGATCACCGAACGCCCATACAACACGCTCATCCCCGCCAGTCCCTTCAGCGCATCTTCGGCAGACTTGTCTTCACGCACGGCAAAGCTGTCGAAACCGCATTGGCGCATGTGGCTGAGTTGATCGCGCAGCACATCGCCAATCGCGCGCAATTCGCCTTGCCATCCGAATCGCGTGCGCAACAGATAGGCCTGGCTGTAGGCACGTCCGTCGCGAAAACTCGGGAAGTCCAGGGCAATCAGCGGCAGGTCGGGGAACCACGGAATCAGATTTGTCACTTCGTCGTCAGGACCGAGCCAGACACCTTCGAGCGCGGTTGTGGTGTCGGCGTTAAGGGCCAGCCACTGGGGTAACGGCAGGATCAGCGGCCCGGCCGGCGGTTCACCGGTCGTTTCACGAATCAACTGCCACGGGTCATCGCGCACCCACTCGGCACCGCCCTCTCGCAAACGCAGCAGATTGTTCATGCCGACACCTCCAGCACCTTTGGATAAACCCGTTCCTTGAATGGCTCCAGACCGATGCGCGCCAGGGTATCGACGAACAGTTCTTCGCTCTCGCGGTAGCGCACGAACGTGCCGATGATCCGTTCAATCACATCGGGCACTTCGGCGGCACTGAAGGACGGGCCGATGACCTTGCCCAACGCGCTGTCCTTGCCCTGGGCGCCGCCGAGGGTGATCTGGTACCACTCGCTGCCGTTCTTGTCGACGCCAAGGATGCCGATGTTGCCGATGTGGTGATGGCCGCAGGCGTTCATGCAGCCGGAGATGTTCAGGCTGATGTCGCCCAGGTCATGCAGGTAGTCCAGATCGTCGAAACGTGCCTGAATCGCTTGCGCGATGGGGATCGACTTGGCGTTGGCCAGGGCGCAGAAGTCGCCGCCGGGGCAAGCGATGATGTCAGTCAGCAAGCCGATGTTGGCACTCCCCAGGCCTTGCTCGCAGGCCAGGCACCACAGCGCATAAAGGTCTGCCTTGGGCACGTCCGGCAGGACGATGTTCCTTGAGGTGTTGCCACTCCTCCTCCACTTCCTTGGCGAACGCTTCGATCCCCAAGGCCTTGACCAGAATCTTGATCCGCGCCTTGTACTTGTTATCGCGCCGCCCGTGGCGGTTGTAGACCCGCAGCACCGCCTCGACATAAGACAGCAAATGCTGCCACGGCAAGCCTTCGCGAATCTGCAGACCGAGAATCGGCGTACGCCCCAACCCGCCGCCAACGATCACCCGCAAGAGCATTTGCCCGCTGTCGTCGCAATAAAGATAAAGACCGATGTCATGCATCATGATCGCCGCGCGGTCCTGTTTCGCCGAACAGATGGCGATCTTGAACTTGCGCGGCAGGAACAGGAATTCCGGGTTGATGGTCGACCATTGCCGCAGGATCTCCGCCAGCGGACGCGGGTCCATCAGCTCGTCCGCCGCAACGCCGGCGAAGGCTTCGGTGGTGATGTTGCGCACGCAGTTGCCGGAGGTCTGGATCGCGTGCATTTCCACTTGGGCCAGGCGTTCGAGGATGTCCGGGACCTGGGCCAGTTCGATCCAGTTGAACTGCATGTTTTGCCGGGTGGTGAAGTGGCCGTAACCACGATCGTAGTCCCGGGCAATGCTCGCCAGAGTGCGCATTTGCCTGGCGCTCAGGGTGCCGTAAGGAATCGCCACGCGCAGCATGTAGGCGTGTTTTTGCATATACAGGCCATTCTCCAAACGCAGGGGCAGGAACTCTTCTTCGCTCAATTCGCCGGCCATGAAACGTTCGACCTGATCGCGAAACTGCGCAACACGCTCGAACACCAGGGCCCGGTCATAGTCATCGTATTGATACATGTGGCTACCTCATCAGGATTGATCGGGCTCTGCGGCTCGCTCTCGAGGTAGCGACTATGAACCTGCGGCACAGCACGTTACAGATTCAGCTAAACACTAAAAAACCGTATCAGGACGCGACTGATGGCCGCAGGCATGCCCCACATCTGATCCGTATAAATGAAAGTTTCCTGAGACTGTTTTGTTTCCGGCAGGGTTTCTACAGTTCATCGCATGCCAGACCGGGTGGCCTGGCAAGACTTTGCAACCGTGGAAGAACTGACCATGAGCACAGCAACAATCGGACTGGCCTATAACTACAAGGTCGTCCGCCAATTCGTCGTGGCAACCGTGGTATGGGGCGTCGTCGGGATGGCGATGGGGGTATGGATCGCCTCGCAACTGGTATGGCCCGAGATGAACCTCGACCTGCCGTGGACCACCTTCGGCCGCTTGCGCCCGCTGCACACCAGCCTGGTGATTTTCGGCTTTGCCGGCAGTGCGCAATTCGCCGCCAGTTACTACGCCGTGCAGCGCACCTGCCAGGTTCGGCTGTTCTCGGACAAACTCGCTGCATTCACCTTCTGGGGCTGGCAATCGGTGATCGTGGTGATGCTGATCAGCCTGCCGCTGGGCTACACGACCACCAAGGAATACGCCGAGATCGAGTTCTCCGGCGCGGTGTGGATGACGGTGGTCTGGCTCGCCTATGCCATCGTGTTTTTCACCACCGTGGTGCGCCGCAAGACCAAGCATATCTACGTCGGCAACTGGTTCTTCGGCGCGTTCATCGTGGTGATCGCCATGCTGCACGTGGTCAATCACCTGTCGATTCCGGTGGACTGGTTCAAGTCGTATCCGGTGTACTCCGGGGCCACCGACGCCATGGTGCAGTGGTGGTACGGGCACAACGCGGTGGGCTTTTTCCTCACCACCGGGTTCCTCGGGATGATGTATTACTTCGTGCCGAAACAGGTGGGTCGGCCGGTGTATTCCTATCGCTTGTCGATCGTGCACTTCTGGGCGCTGATCACCCTGTACATCTGGGCCGGTCCSCACCACCTGCACTACACCGCACTGCCGGACTGGGCKCAGTCCCTGGGCATGGCGATGTCGMTSATYCTGCTGGCKCCGAGCTGGGGCGGYATGATCAACGGCATGATGACSCTGTCGGGSGCCTGGCATAAGTTGCGTACCGACCCGATCCTGCGCTTCCTCGTGCTGTCCCTGGCCTTCTACGGCATGTCGACTTTCGAAGGGCCGATGATGGCGATCAAGACGGTCAATGCCCTCTCCCACTACACCGACTGGACCATCGGCCACGTGCACGCCGGCGCCCTCGGTTGGGTGGCGATGATCACCTTCGGCGCGATCTATCACATGGTTCCGAAAGTCTTCGGCCGCACGCAAATGCATAGCGTGCCGCTGATCAACCTGCACTTCTGGCTGGCGACCATCGGCACCGTGCTGTACATCGCGTCCATGTGGGTCAACGGCATCACCCAGGGCTTGATGTGGCGTGCGATCAACGACGACGGCACGCTGACCTACTCGTTCGTCGAGGCGTTGCAGGCCAGTCATCCAGGCTTCATCGTGCGGTTTGTCGGCGGGGTGTTCTTCCTCAGCGGCATGCTGCTGATGGCGTATAACGTGTGGCGTACGGTGCGGGTTGCGGATGTGAAGATGGCCGAACTTGAAGCGCAGTATGCCTGAGGCAAGGAGCCTGACATGATCGAAATGGCATTGAATCTATTGGGCGTGCTGGGGCTTTGGCTGGCGATCGAATACTGCTTGAAACAGCAGACGACCGAGAGCCTGGACGATGCCAGCCTGATTCCGTTTGCCGATGACCCCGAGGTGGCGCGGCGGGTGGAATTGGCTACCGGCAAGAGAGTGAAAGCGGTAGCGCCGCAAGAGTTGAAACCTGGCTGGGGCAACCTCGAAATCTGAGGTACACCCAATTCACTGTGGGAGCGGGCTTGTGGCCACAAAAGCCCGCTCCCACAGGGTTGAGTGTCGATCACATGGACATTAGTTGCGCTCGCGGGGAATCAGGCTCTGCAGTTGCTGCGCCAAAAAGTTTGCATCGAAGGCAAAGGTGTCCGGATCTTTCAGGCCGTTGGTCTTGCGCCATTGCCAGGCGCTGGACGGTGGCAGGCACACCAGCGAAATACTGCCATAGCGCGCCGCGGTCAACCCCATCACGGCAAGGGAAATCTGCCCACCAACGCCCATCACGTCCGGCACAAACTCCACCGGTTTGCCGGCGATAACGACGCTCAGTTTCTCGGTCTTGAACGTCGACGTCTCCACCGGCACACTCGGCCCGGATGCGACATACGCCTCGCGGCTCACTTCCAGCAGGTTCGGTGCCAGGACCGGTGCCAGCCACTGCTGGATCTGATCGAACAACTCCCCGATGCGCGTCGCCCACACGGCCGATTGCGCTTCAAACAGTTGCTTCTTGTGCGCTTCGCTTTCTGCGTAGTGGCGAAGCATCTCGCCCAGTTGCTGTACGTCGTCCATTGCGGTGTTCCTTTGGTTGAAGCGGTGCTGCGGACTTTGAGCATGGCAGATGCGCGCTGCCGGCGTACGACTAAAAGCGCGAGCGGTACTGGCTGGGGGTCATGGCCAGGTATTTGCGAAAGGCACTGCCCATGTGGGACTGATGGGCGAAGCCGACATCCAGAGCGATGCTGGCCAAGGGCAGAGCCGTGCGCTCGATCAGCCTGCGTGCGGCCTGAAGCCGCACTTCAATGAGGTAGGCGTGAGGCGTCAGGCCAATAGCCTGGGTGAAATCGCGCAGAAAGCGCAGTTCGTTGTGCCCATAGGTGACAGCCAATTGTTCCAGCGTCAGGGGGTGCTGGAACTGCTCGACGATCTGTTCCATGACTCGGGCAAAGGCCTTGGGCGTGGCACGCTGCGTTGTATCGGTTATCGAACCCGCGACGCCAACCAGCGCCGCGGCACATTGCTCAAGCGCCAGCGGGTCGGGCTGCGTGGCGAGCAACTGACGACGAATCTCACGTGCGATGGTCAGCGCACGTCGATTGCCGCAAGACTGCACACGGTGGGCGACACTGGGTAATTGTTCGCTGGCGAACTGTTCGTCCAGCCGCATCAGCAGATACTCGCCACCGCTGGCCGATTCGGAAAACACCTCCACGCCGACCGGCGTGTACGCCAATACGCCCGGCCAGGTATCGAAATCCGTCCGCCGGTCAGAATCGATCGCATGCACGCCCTGCTGACGTTCCAGCGTCACTCCGAGGGTTTGTGACTGCGCCGGATCCCGCGCGCTGTACGGCGCACGGGGCAAGAGTTGCAGGCAGAGTCTGCCGCCCAACAGGTTCTCGCTCAGCACACCGGGCATGTGAAATTTCCTGATAGATCGGAACAAGGATCCACTGGACACTCTCTCGCAAGGGTTTGCCATTCACAGGAGCATGACATGCGCACCATCGGCCTTATCGGCGGCATGAGCTGGGAGTCCAGCGCCGAGTATTACCGTCTTATCAACCAGCAGGTACGCGACCGCCTCGGGCCGTTGCGTTCGGCGAAATTGCTAATGTACAGCGTCGACTTCGGCCCTGTCGAACAGGCCCAACATGCCGGGCGCTGGGACGATGCGGCGGCGATTCTGGTGGATGCCGCGCAACGCCTGGAGGCTGGCGGCGCCGACTGCGTGGTGCTGTGTACCAACACCATGCACAAGGTGGCCGGGCAGATTCAGTCTGCGATTGATATTCCGTTCCTGCACATTGCCGACCCGGCCGCTCAGGCGGCGCTGGACGCCGGTGCGCTGCGGGTAGGCCTGCTCGGTACTGCATTCACCATGGAGCAGGACTTTCTCAAGGCACGTCTGACGGCCAAGGGCCTGACGGTGCTGGTGCCGGAGGCTGAAGAGCGACAGGCGGTGCATCGGATCATCTATGACGAGTTGTGCGTCGGGGTCATCAGCGAGGCGTCGCGCCAGGTCTATCAACGGGTGATCGAAGCGCTGACCGAACGCGGCGCCCAGGCGATCATCCTCGGCTGCACCGAGATCGGCCTGCTAATCAAACCCGAGCACAGCGCCCTGCCCTTGTTCGACACCACCGAACTGCATGCGCAGGCGGCGGTGGCGTTTGCCTTGGGCGACTGACTCAACCTTCCTTGGGCGTGCGACGCAAGCGCGCCATGCTCAGGGTATCGACCAAGCGACCGTCACGCACGGCATAGTCGCGGAACAGGCCTTCGGTCTCGAAGCCGAATTTTCGGTACAGGCCGATGGCCGCTTCGTTGTCGGCGTACACCGAGAGTTCGACCCGTTGCAGGTTCATCCAGTTGTCGGCGACATCGAGCGCCGCCGCCAGCAGCTTCGAACCGACACCCTTGCCTTGCCAAGCCACGGCGACACCCATGCCGAAGCTGCCGGCGTGGCTGCGGCGAACTCGCGAAAACTGTTCCAGACCGATGTTGCCGATGACCGTTCCCTGGTGCAGCGCCACCAGTTTCACCGCCCGTTCGTTGTCGGCCATCAGGCGTTGGCGCCAGACCTCGGTGGACTGAAACGGCATCTGCAGCACCTGACGGGCCACAGCCGGGTCGTTGTAGAGGGCGGTGACGCCCTCGATGTGGGATTCGTTGAAGCGTTCGAGGGTAATGACGGAGTCGGCGGGCATGAATGTTTCGTCCTTGATGCGTACATGGCCGCTTACTCTATAACGGCGCAAACCCATGTGGCGAGGGGGCTTGCCCCCTCGCAACAAAGGTGTTCTTGCCAGAAGCTCAGTCAAGCTGCTCGAACCACTCCCGCCGCTCGTTGAAGGTATTGCGGATCAGCTCGACAACTCCCTGCACCTCGGCCTCATTTCGGGAGTCGGCATTGACCGCCATCCACACCTGGCGCTGCATCGGTTGGTTGAACAGCCCGGACAACGCCAGCAGCCCTCGATCGAATCGGCTCATGTAGTGCGGCAGCAAACCGATGCAGGCGCTGCAACGGATCATCTCCAGCATCAACTCATAGGAATGCAACTGCACCACCCCCGCCAGGCGCTGCTCCACCAGACGGTTCCACGGCCCAAAGGTCTCGACCTGGCGGTCGTGCTGCCATTGCACCAGCATGAAGTCGGCCAGGTCACCCAGGCTGTCCGGGCGGGCCGCGACCCGCGAGTAACGTTTGGCAATGTGCGGCAGATAGTCCAGCCGTGCCAGACGCTGGGGCTCGCTGATGGCGAAACTGGGGCCTGGTAGCGGCGAATCAGTGCCCGTCAGCCACACCACCACATCGGCGCTGATCGCCCGCAGGGACAGTTCGCTGTCGAGGGAAATGATGTCCAGGCGCACACTGGCGTTGCGCCGCAGCAGCGAGACCAGGTCGCGACCGAGGATGTCGTGCAGGATCGACTCGGCCACGGCCAGGCGAATCAAGGGCTGTTCGATCACCGGCAAGTCGCGTTCACGGGCCAAGGCCATCAACTGCGCCTGAAGCTGCAACCCGTCACGACTGAGGGCAAAGCCATTGCCCGAATGGCAGAACAACGAGCGCTGCAGTTGTGTTTCAAGTTGCGCCAATTGTTTACGCAACTGGGTCGACTTGATATTGAGACTGCGGGCCGCCTGCATGAAACAGCCACAGCGGGCGCTGACCCTGAAAGACTGCAGCAACACCGGATCGATTCCGGCTATCCGTGAGTGTAAGGCGTTACTGTGTTCTACGGGCGAATGGTACTCGGCCACGCCCTGACGCCCGGCGGATTCCATGAATGACATTGATGACTCCCTGTCGATCTGTCCTTGAGCGTTTCATCCTGCTGATCGTTCATGAACCTGATGTGACAAGCGGGCAAAAACCAAACCAATAATCAACCGCCGGGGGGTTGCCGAAAACTCACCGCCAGGCGATTCCAGCTGTTGATGGCGCTGATGGCCATCGTCAGGTCGACCAATTCCCCTTCACCGAACTGCTCCCGGGCCAGTGCATAAACATCGTCCGGCACATGGCTTTGCGCGAGCAGGGTCACCGCTTCGGTCCAGGCCAGGGCCGCCCGCTCCCGAGGGCTGAAAAAGCCGCTGTCGCGCCAGACCACGATTGCATACAGCCGCCGATCGGTCTCGCCGATACGACGTGCGTCCACCGAGTGCATGTCAGTGCAGAAGGCGCAGCCATTGAGCTGCGAGGCGCGGATCTTGATCAGGTTCAGCAACGCCGGTTCGATGCTCAGATCACGGGTCAAGGCCTCCATGGCGATCATGGCTTTCATCGCCTTGGGCGATGCGCTGTAGTAATCCAGGCGAACGGTCATGGCGGCGGCCTCGTGGCGCGAATCGGTATCTCCACGTTAGGCGCTGATGCACGAGCGTTACAGAGCCAATTCAGCGAAAAAGCCATGGACCGCCCGACRGAAGACCAATCGCCGGTTTTTCACCCACACAACTTCTGTGCAGTCACTCATGCAGGTAATCTGGCGCGACGCACAGTCGCCTCACAATCGCCCAGGAGCCCCGCCGGTATGGAACTTCACGTTGTCATCAACGGCCGCAAGGATCTGGCAGGCCAGCTGTACCGGCAACTGCGCAGCGCCATTGAATCCGGGCGCCTGGCAGCCGGCACGCAGYTGCCGCCCAGCCGTTTGCTGGCCGAACAACTGGGGATTTCGCGCAAGACCATTTCCGACACGTATGCGCAACTGACCTACGAAAACTTCCTCACCGGGGTGATCGGCAAAGGCACCTACGTCAATGCCCGGGCGGCAAAAGTCGTCCGTAAACAGAGCCATTCGGAATTGGCCAGCTTCGATGTCATCGAGAGCTGGCGCAAGTTGCCGACGTTCTTGCGCCACCCGACGCTGGAAGGCTCGCTGCGCTACGACTTTATCGGTGGTGCAACCAGCAAGGGCCAATTTCCGCAGGACGACTGGCGCCGTTGTACCTCCCATGCCTTGCGCCAGATCGCCGGCTCCAAGGGTTTCTACAGCCAGCCCGAAGGCCTGCCGGCGCTGCGCAATGCAATCGCACAGCACATCGCATTTTCCCGCGGGGTCAATTGTCGGGACGAAGACGTTGTGGTGTGCAATGGCGCGCAGCAAGCGCTGGACCTGATTTCCCGGGTGTTGACCCAACCGGGCAGCCTCGTGGCCATGGAGGACCCCGGTTACCCTCCTGCGCGCCTGTTGTTCGGGACTCATGGCGCAACGGTGGTCGGCGTGCCGGTCGATGCGCAAGGCATCCAGGTCGAGCACATTCCCGACGGCACGCGGCTGATTTATGTCACCCCCTCGCACCAGTTCCCCTTGGGCATGCCCATGAGCCACGAGCGTCGGCTGGCGCTGCTGGAGCGGGCCCACGAACTGGGGGCGATCATCATCGAGGACGATTACGACAGCGAGTTCCGCTATGAAGGACGGCCCACCGACTCGCTGCAAAGCCTGGATGAACGCGGCATCGTCGCCTACGTTGGCACCTTCTCGAAGACCCTGTTGCCGGAGTTGCGGCTGGGGTATGCGATTTTGCCGCCAGCGATTCTCGAAGCGGTGATCAGCGCCAAGCAACTCACCGACCGGCACACCTCCACCCTGCCCCAATGGGCGCTGGCCAAGTTCATCGCCGAAGGCTGTTTGCTCAAGCACATCCGGCGTTGCCACACGATTTACGCCGGGCGCCGCGAACGGATCCTGGCGCGGATGGCGGGCGACCTTTCGCCATGGTTCGAAGCGGTGCCGACCACGGCCGGGTTTCACATGGCGGTACTGTGCAAGGTGCCGGTCGATATTCCATTGGTGATCGAGCTCGCGAAAAAAGTCGAAGTGGGGCTCTATACCCTGGACGACTTTTTTTACCAGCAAACGCCACGGGCCGGGCTTTTCCTGGGATTCGGGGCGATCGAAACCCTGGACATCGACATCGCCCTGGACCGTTTGCGGGACATTTTGCAGCAGGTTGGTTGAGGGATTGGTCTGCGGTTTTATCCGGTGATTGGCTATTGGCGGCCCAAGGGGGCAGGCCTATCCTGCATGGGCGTTATCCCTCAATGAGCAGGATTCGTCCGGCCTGATTCAGGAGTGTGAGTAATGTCCAACCAAGTGTTCAACACTGTAAAGATACGAGCTGCCGCCGGTCGCTCGGACGAACTGGGCAAACAACTGCAAAAGATTGTCGACACCCTGCGCGAACTTCCGGGCTGTGACGGCTATATGGTCGACCGCTGCCCCGAAGACGACACCCGCTGGACGGTCAGCGCCCGCTGGCAATCGGAAGCGGCCATGCAAGCGCATTTCAATCGCCCCGAAGTGCAAGGCTTTATCGGCCTGATCGACAGCCGACTGGCCAATGCCGTCGACTTCAACAGCTTTCCTATCGTCTAAAACAAGATCAAAAGATCGCAGCCCCGTAGCAGCTGTCGAGCCTGCGAGGCTGCGTTCGGCTGCGAAGCAGTCGTGAGTCC
>NZ_JBFTMK010000148.1:0-9278 GCF_056396965.1 Pseudomonas sp. 05N434 | reverse complement strand
GTGCCGCGATGGCCAGACGCTTGGAGTCGGTCATCTCGGTCTTGATGTTGGTCGCCGCGTTGCGGGTCGGGGTGATCTTGAACGTGTCGCCGGCGGCTGCGGTGCCACCGGAAAGTGTCATGGAGAAACCATCGATCACCGGCGGTGGCGTGGTCAGCGTGCTGAACGCGCCCATGGCGGTGCCTTCAGGCAGACGCTGCACGGTGTAGTTGGTGGCGCTGGTGAAGGTGACCTTGTAATCGTTAATGGTCAGCTTGCCGCTGTCCTCGATGCTCACATCGAAGTTGCCGGAGCCGGCGCTGTTGCCGACCGTGGCAACGCTGCGTTGGGCCATTTGCGCGGCGGTGTTGATGCTGTTGAACAGGTTCGAACCAAAATCACCGTTCTTGTCGATGCCCTGGGCCTGGACGGTGTTCATCTGATCGGCGACGACCAGCGCCACACGCCCCAGTTCATTCATGGCTGGGTCCAGCACGGTGCTGCGATAACGCAGCAAGCCRCCCATCTCGCCACCGGTCATCACCGAGGTGATATCGATGGTGCTCGAACCGCGATTGAGCTGAATGGCCGAACGCGACGGATCGTCTTTGCTCGGCACCACTTCCAGCTTGCTGGCAGTGCTGCCCATGACCAGCGGTTGACCGCTGCCCAGGTAAATGTCGAGGTTGCCGTCACGCTCGATCACCTGCGCACCGGTGAAGGTGGACAACTGGCGCACGGTCTCGTTGCGCGCGTCGAGCAAGTCGTTGGGCTGGCCGCCGGCGTTGGAAACTTCGGAGATCTTCTGGTTCAACTGGGCCACGGTGGCCGCCAGTTTGTTGACCTGATCGGCCATGTCCGCCAGGTTGCCGTTGATGTCCGCGTTCTGCGCGGTCAACTGGCTGGAGATCGAGTTGAAACGGTTGCTCACCGCTTGCGCATCGCTGAGCAGCAGTTGGCGGGAAGCATCGTCGCCCGGTTTGGCGTTGACGTTCTGTACCGAGGCGAAGAACTTGGTCAGGGCGCCGTTGAGGCCGGTGCCGCTGTCTGACAGCAACTTATCGAGCGGGCTGATCTGCCCGGCATAGGCAGCCGAGTCGCTGTTGAGCGAGGTGGTGGTTTGCAGTTGCGCATCGAGGTAGCTGTTGTACACCCGACGCACATCGGCCAGGGTCGTACCCGTGCCGATGTAGACATTGCCGAACTGATTCGAGGCCTTGCTGYCCTGCACGGTTTGCTGACGCGAGTAGCCTGCGGTGTCGGCGTTGGCAATGTTGTTACCGGTCACCATCAACGCGCTTTGGCCAGCGGATAAACCCGACATCCCGATGTTGAGCAAACTCATGATTCAAACCTTATGCCTTGTGCCTATAAAGGCGTAGTGGAAGCGCCCGCTGCAGCGTAGTTTTGGTAACTCGTCATCTGCTTGGCTATCTGCGAAATCTTGCTTGCGTAATCCGGGTCGGTTGCATACCCGGCTTTTTGCAACTCGCGTACAAACTGTTCTGGGTTATCGGCCGACTTCAGCACATCTTGATAGCGATTGTTGCTTTGCAGCAGCGTCACAAGGTCATGGAAACTGTCCTTGTAAGAGGCGTAGGAACGGAACTCAGCCGTCTCCTTGACCATCTGGCCATTTCTGAATTCGCTGGTGATCGCCCGCGCCGAATCACCCTTCCAGTTACCACTGGCCTTGATCCCGAACAGGTTGTGGCTACTGCTGCCATCCTGGGCGCGCATGACCGATTTGCCCCAACCGGTTTCCAGGGCGGCCTGAGCCACCAGGTAACGCGGATCGACACCGATACGGTCGGCGGCTTCTTTGGCCATTGGCAGCATGGTGTTGACGAATTCGTCGGCGGAGCTGAAGGCTTTCTTCGCCGGTGCCAGGGGGATTTGAGCCATGGCACGACCATAAATCTGCAGGCGCCCGCTGGAGGTCGTATCCGTTTGCGAAGCCAGCCAATCGCCGTTGTACAGCGGGCCGGAACCGGTCGCGGTGCTCGGCGGCACCTGGATTTTGTTCTGCGTTGCGGTGGCGGTTGTCGCCGTGGTCGATGCCGATGGCACCAGCCCTGCGAGCAAACGGTCGGCCAGTTTCGGTGGCAGCGCCAGACGCCGCTGATTGATCAGCGCCATGTCGTTGCGGTGTGCGCCCTCGCCCGCACCTGCCGGCGCCCTCACCGCGCGTGAAGCCCACAACGGGCGCTCGCCATTGAGGCGCGACAGCGGCCCATTGGTGGCGACCGTACCGGCGGCAATCGGTGTTTCCACGGCGGCCTTCGCGGCGGCTTGCTTGGCGGCAGATGCTGCCGCAGCCTCACCCGGCGCCAACGGTTTGTTCTTCGACATCTGGCGCATCAACACGTCAGCCAGGCCGATACCGCCGCCTTCGCGAGACAGGGAAACGGCCAACTGCTGGTCGTACATTTCCTGGTATTGCTTGGCTGCCGGCGTGTTGAGCGGATTATCCTTGCCCAGCGCTTCGGTGGCCGAGCGCATGGACTTGAGCATTTCGCCGAGGAACAGCGACTCGAATTCCTGCGCCACTTTGCGCATGTTCGCATCGCTGTTCTTGTCGCCGACCTTGAGCTGATTCAAACGATTCAGGTCCGAGTAGGAACCCGAAYCGCTGCTGCTGACCAGACCGCTTTTGCGCATATCCATGATCGCCGTCCTCAGATCACGATCAGGTCGGCTTGCAACGCGCCGGCCTGTTTCAACGCTTCGAGGATCGCCATCAAGTCACCCGGTGCTGCGCCGACCTGGTTCACCGCACGAACGATCTCGTCGAGGGTGGTGCCCGGGCCGAACTTGAACATCGGCTTGGCTTCTTGCTGAGCGTTGACCCGCGAACGCGGCACGACCGCCGTCTGCCCGTTGGACAGAGGGCCGGGCTGGCTGACGATCGGGTCTTCAGTGATGGTCACGGTCAGGCTGCCGTGGGTCACGGCGRCCGGGGAAACCTTGACGTTCTGGCCGATCACGATGGTGCCGGTGCGCGAGTTGATGATGACTTTCGCCACCGCCTGACCCGGATCGACTTCGAGGTTTTCCAGGATCGACAAATAGTCGACCCGCTGGCTTGGATCGAGTGGCGCAGTCACGCGGATCGAGCCGCCATCGATGGCCTGAGCGACGCCAGGGCCAAGCATGTCGTTGATCTTGTCGACGATGCGCTTGGCCGTGGTGAAGTCCGAACGGTTGAGGTTCAGGGTCAGGCTGTTGCCCTGATTGAAGCCGCTCGGCACTGCCCGCTCGACCGACGCACCGCCGGGGATGCGACCGGCCGACGGAACGTTGACGGTGATCTTGGAACCGTCACGACCTTCGGCATCGAAGCCGCCGACCACCAGGTTGCCCTGAGCCACGGCATAGACGTTGCCATCGATACCTTTGAGCGGCGTCAACAGCAAGGTGCCGCCGCGCAGGCTCTTGGAGTTACCGATGGACGCTACGGTGATGTCTATCTGCTGACCCGGCTTGGCGAACGCTGGCAAATCGGCGCTGATCGACACCGCCGCGACGTTCTTCAACTGCACGTTGCCCGAACCCGGCGGCACCTTGATGCCGAACTGCGAGAGCATGTTGTTGAAGGTCTGCAGGGTGAACGGGGTTTGCGTCGTCTGGTCGCCGGTACCGTTAAGCCCGACCACCAGGCCGTAGCCGATCAATTGGTTGGAACGCACGCCGGAAATACTGGCGATGTCCTTCAGCCGCTCGGCTTGAGCATCGAAGGCCGCCGTCAACAACAGGACGCCCACCATAAGGCTTTTCAGATTCAACGTAGCCACCTAGAAAGGGAACAGCGGGCTGAGGAAGAAACGGTCGAACCAGCCTGGCTGACTCGCATCGGCAAACGAACCGGTGCCCGAATAGGTGATGCGTGCATCGGCGATACGGGTCGACGAAACGGTGTTGTCAGTCGCGATGTCATCGGCGCGAACAAGCCCTGCAATCCGCACCAGTTCATCACCGGTATTGAGGGTCATCCACTTCTCGCCGCGTACGGCGATGATACCGTTGGGCAACACGTCGGCGACGGTCACGGTGATCGAGCCGGTGAGGCTGTTGCCCTGCCCGGCCTTGCTGTCACCCTTGGTCGCGCGGTCGCCGCTGTAGCTGGCATCCAGACTCAGGTCGCCGCTGTCGAGCGGGTTATTTACGCTGGGCTTAGTGCCGAACAATGAGGAAAGACCAATGCTGGTCTTGCTGGTCTTGTCGACCTGGGAATTGGCGTTCTTGCTCGCCTGGGTGCGCTCGTTCAGGGTGATGGTGATGATGTCACCGACCCGGAATGCCTTGCGGTCGCTGTACAGGTTCTGTTCGAAACCGGCCTGGTAGATCGAGCCGTTATTGGCGGCAGCCGGCAGCGGCGTGCGCGGCAACACCGGGGCGTAGTAAGGGTCATTGGGCTTTGGCGTCGGACCGACGCACCCCGCCAGCGCGGCGACCCCACTCAGTGCCAGAACAGATACGAAGCGATTCATGACCCTACCTCACGGTGTTGCAGGCGACCTCATGGCCGCCTCATAGACTTGATTACAGATTCTGCGTTACGAACGAGAGCATCTGGTCGGCGGTGGAGATCACTTTGGAGTTCATCTCGTAGGCGCGCTGAGTGGTGATCATGTTGACCATTTCTTCAACGGTGCYGACGTTGGACGTTTCCAGGGTGTTCTGCAGCGTGGTGCCGAAACCGGCCAGGCCCGGGGTGCCGACTTGCGGCGCGCCACTGGCAGCGGTTTCCAGGAACAGGTTGTTACCCACCGCTTGCAGACCGGCCGGGTTGATGAAGTCGGCGGTTTGCAGGTTGCCGATCACCTGGGCGGCCGGGCTGCCGGCAACAGTGATGGACACGGTGCCGTCACGGCCAACGGTGAACGTCTGGGCGTTGTTCGGAATGACAATGGCCGGCTCCAGGGCAAAGCCGCTGGCGTTGACGATCTGACCGTTGGAATCCAGGTGAAAGGTACCGTCACGGGTGTAGGACGTGGTGCCATCGGGCTGCAGGATCTGGAAGAAACCGCGACCGTCGATGGCCATGTCCAATGGCTGCTCGGTGGTTTGCAGGCTGCCGGCGGTGAAGTTTTTCTGGGTGCCGACGATGCGCACACCGGTACCCACTTGCAGACCCGACGGCAGTTCGCTGTCCTGGGTCGACTGGGCGCCTGGCTGGCGTTTGATCTGATACAGCAAGTCCTGGAATTCGGCGCGGTCACGTTTGAAACCCGTGGTCGATACGTTCGCCAGGTTGTTGGAAATGGTGGTGAGGTTGGTGTCCTGGGCGGACAGACCTGTTTTGGCAACCCATAGAGCCGGAAGCATTCGTTTCTCCTCGTGCGCCTGTTTTACGGCGCGACGTTCTGATAATTAGCTGATCTGCAAGACCCGAGCCATGGCCTGGTCATCGTCTTTGGCGGTGTTCATCATCTTGATGTGCAGCTCGAACTGCTTGGCCAGCGCCAGTACCGAAGTCATTTCTTCCACGGCATTGACGTTGCTCGACTCGAGGAATCCGGACACCAGCTTGACGCCGGCATCGGCTTGCGCCGGCTTGCCGTCCTTGGTGTGGATCGAACCGTCCAGGCCTTTGGTCATGTTCTTGAAGTCCGGGTTGACCAGCTTGATGCGGTCGACTTCGGCCATCACACGCGGGCCTTCGCCCATCGCACGGATACTGACGGTGCCATCTTCGCCGACTTCGATCTGCTGCTCAGGCGGCACGGCAATCAGACCGCCATTGCCCATCACCGGCATGCCGTTGCCGGCGCGCAACACGCCCAGCGCATCAACGTTCAGGCTGCCGGTGCGCACGTAGCTCTCACCGCCATCGGGGCTCTGCACGGCGATCCAGCCGTTGCCTTGCACCGCGACATCGAGGTCACGGCCGGTTTCCACCAGGGCGCCCGGGGAGAAGTCGGTGGCCGGACGTTCGCTCATGGCAAACGCACGCGCCGGAAAGCTGTCACCAAACACCGGCATCGAACGGGCCTGCTCCAGGTCCTTCTGAAAACCATTGGTAGAGATGTTCGCCAGGTTGTTGGCATGAGCCTTCTGCGCCAGTGCATTCTGGCTGGCGCCGGTCATTGCCACATAAAGGTACTTGTCCACACTCTTTCCTCTGCATGCCGGACGTTTGCCGCCCACCGCTGTACTGCTGAGCCATAAGCAATTTGCAGACCAACTTTTTTCTGGCGGCGCCGGGCCCGGCAAACAAAGGACTTGAKGGATTTAGAGGGGATTGAAGGAATGTATCGAAGACGAAAAACCGGCGGTGTCATGCCGCCAAGAGGCAAGGATCAGCCTGGACGCTGATCGTTCCCCTGTGGCGAGGGCGCTTGCTCCCGCTGGGCTGCGCAGCAGCCCCAAAAATGACAACCGAATTATTGCAGGCAGATCGCGCAGGTAGGTTTTGCGGCCGCTTCGCGCCCGAGCGGGAGCAAGCTCCCTCGCCACAAAAGCCGCTTAACCGGGCTCTTTACCGACCTCATACTCGCGCAACTTATTGGCAATGGTGGTATGGGAAACCCCCAGTCGCTTGCCCAGTTGCCGACTGCTCGGATACTCGGAATACAAGCGCTCCAGCACGGCTTTCTCGAAGCGCCCGACAATCTCGTCCAGCCCACCCTCGAGGGAGAAATCGCCAAGCGGCTGACGCACGCCGTAGTCCGGCAGACGAATGTGCTCGGCTTTGACGGTGCCGCCCTCGCACAGGGAAACCGCCTGAAACAGCACGTTCTCCAACTGCCGCACGTTACCCGGCCAGTGATAGTGACTGAGTCGTTCCATCGCCGCCGGCGCCAGCTTCGGCAGTGGGCAACCGATCTGTCGGCTGGCCTGATCGAGGAAGTGCTCCACCAGCGGCGCCAGTCCGTCGAGGCATTCGCGCAGTGGCGGGATGTGCAACGAGAGCACGTTCAAGCGGTGGTACAAGTCCTGGCGAAATTCACCGCGAGCACACAGCTCGGACAAGTCCACCTGAGTCGCGCAGATCACCCGCACATCCAGATAGACCTCTTCATCGCTGCCGACACGACGGAAGCAACCGTCCTGCAGAAAGCGCAGTAATTTCACCTGCAAGCGCGGGCTCATTTCGCCGACGCCATCGAGAAACAACGTACCGCCCGCCGTCAGCTCCAGGAGCCCGAGCTTGCCTTCGGCCCGCGCCCCTTCGAAGGCGCCGGGGCCGTAGCCGAACAATTCGGTCTCGGCCATGGACTCTGGCAGGCCGGCGCAGTTGAGCGCCATCAGCGGTGATTGCCCACGCGGGCTCGCCAGGTGACAGGCCCGCGCCAACAACTCTTTGCCGGTGCCGGTTTCGCCTTCGATCAATAGCGGCGCATCCAGCGGTGYCATGCGCCGCGCTTCGCGAACCACCGCCGCCATCACTTTCGAGCTTTGGAAAATGCTGTCGAAGCCGCGCAACTCCTGTTTGCGCACGTTATAGATGCGCTCGCCCACCCGGTCCGCCCGGTGCAGCGTCAACACCGCACCGGCCATGGCCTCGCTTTCGTCATGCTCCGATTGCAGCGGCGCGATGTCGGCGAGAAACACGTCACCCTTGACCTTCACCCGCAAGCCGTTGATCCGCGACTTGTTGGCGCGCACCAGTTCCGGCAAATCGAAGTCTTCGGCGTACCGAGACAGCGGAATCCCCGGCACCTCATCCACCCGCACCCCGAGCAATTGCGCCGCCGCACGGTTGGCCGCGACGATGGAACCGCCCATGTCGATCGACAGAACCGGAAACTCCAGGGCACCGAGCAAGGCATTGAGCTCCATGTGCCGACGCTCACTGGGCATCAGCCCTACACGCTTGACGCCGAATACCCCACCAATCGCCTCGAACTTCGGCCGCAACGCCTGGAACTGAATGTTGATCAGGTTCGGACAGTGCAGATAGATCGCATTGCCATGCTCACCACCCACCTCGCCGCGAGCGACGTTGATCCCGTACTCGACCAACAGGTTGAGAATGTCGCGCAGGATACCGATGCGGTTCTGGCAGTGGACTTTGATACGCATATGAAGGCCCGTAACAGCGGTGATCGAGGCCCGGCGCAAGGAATTTTCTGCGCGAGCACCAAGTTAGTCGTCAAGATTATGTGACACCTGTAGGCCATTTCAAACCCGTAAATATCAATACTTGCGCCACAGCAGACAATACGTAACGAAAACTTTACGAAGAGCGCGGATTTTTCCTACGCAAGACGCGGATCACCTGCTGCAACACCGAACACCTTGGGGTATTTCTAGGTCCATAGCTGTACACACAACAAGAACGATTCCCCTAGCAGGAGAGCAGCATGAAGCAGACGCAATACGTGGCTCGCGAGCCCGATGCGCAAGGTTTTATCGACTACCCCGCTGAAGAACACGCGGTGTGGAATACGCTGATCACTCGCCAACTGAAAGTGGTCGAGGGTCGTGCATGCCAGGAATACCTGGACGGTATCGAAAAACTCGGTCTGCCCCACGACCGCATTCCGCAACTCGGCGAAATCAACAAAGTCCTCGGTGAAACCACCGGCTGGCAAGTTGCCCGGGTGCCCGCGCTGATTCCCTTCCAGACCTTTTTCGAATTGCTGGCGAACAAGCAGTTTCCGGTGGCGACCTTTATTCGTACCCGCGAAGAACTKGATTACCTGCAAGAGCCGGACATTTTCCACGAGATCTTCGGCCACTGCCCGTTGCTGACCAACCCCTGGTTCGCCGAATTCACCCACACCTACGGCAAACTCGGCCTACAGGCCTCCAAGGAAGAGCGCGTGTACCTGGCGCGTCTGTACTGGATGACCATCGAGTTCGGCCTGGTCGACACGCCGCAAGGCCTGCGCATCTATGGCGGCGGCATCCTGTCCTCGCCGAAAGAAACTGTTTACGCCCTGTCGGATGCGCCTGAGCATCAGGCCTTCGACCCACTGGAATGCATGCGTACACCGTATCGCATCGACATTCTGCAGCCGCTGTACTTTGTCCTGCCGAACCTCAAGCGCCTGTTCGATCTGGMCCACGAAGACATCATGGGCATGGTCAAACAAGGCATGCAGCTTGGGTTGCACGCACCGAAATTTCCGCCAAAAGCTGCGTGACCCGCGACTTTTGGCATCAAGTGAGTCTGTTACAGATCGCCGCTTTGCTTTAGCGTGGTCCCACTGACGACCGTTTTTCAAAACACTCGATTTCAGGAACACATCATGTCCACATTGAACCAAGCCCATTGCGAAGCCTGCCGCGCCGACGCCCCTCAGGTCAGCGACGAAGAACTGCCGATCCTGATCAAGCAGATCCCTGAC
>NZ_JBFTMK010000147.1:0-20101 GCF_056396965.1 Pseudomonas sp. 05N434 | reverse complement strand
GGTTCCAGCGCCGTACCGGCAACACCCGCGTGCCGACCTTCGGCCCGACTTCGAGCATGCCTTTGGCGACCAGGGTTTTGATCGCTTCGCGGATGACCGTACGGCTGACCCCAAGCTGCTCGCCCAAGTCGGCTTCAACCTTGATGGTCTGACCGGGCTTCACCTGGCCAGCGGCAATCCAGCACCCCAGCCAATCAACCGTCGACGCGTGAAAACTGCTGGACATGGGTACCTCACCGCCCGGTGAAAATAAAAATGAAACGACACGAAAGCCGTTCGCAATGGATGCCCACGCTAATCATCATATGATTGGGTGTCAATTGGATTTTTCTGGAGTTCTTGCCAACACAGGCATGACTGTTCGTCCGATTACTCCCCCGGCGCTTTGAACCCACCCACTTTGTAAACTACGGTTAGCCCGCAACAGATCAGGCTGCTTCACTAAAATCCGCTATCGTCAGGTATGAACATGGACATGGATGCGTCTACGAAATACCCCATTGTGTTGGTTCACGGTCTTTTCGGCTTCGACAGAATCGCCGGTTATCCGTACTTCTTCGAAATCGAGGAAGCCCTGGAACGTGCTGGTGCCCAGGTGTTTGCCGTGAATATTCCAACCGTCAACGGCAATGAGGAACGCGGTGAAAAACTGCTCGAACACGTCGACCGTATTTTGCGGGAAACGGGCGCCGCCAAGGTCAATCTGATCGGCCATAGCCAAGGTCCGCTGGCCGCACGCTACGTCGCAGCCCTGTACCCGGAAAAGGTTGCGTCGGTCACCTCGGTCAGTTGCCCTAACCACGGCTCCGAGATTGCCGACCAACTGCACAAGGCACTGACACCCGGAGAATTACCCGAAGCCTTGGTATTAGCCCTGTTAGGCGCAGTCGGCACCTTCATTTCGTTGATCAGTGGCCATCCGGAAAACCCCATCGACCCTCAAGCGGCGTTCGAATCGCTGACCAGCGCAGGCCTGGCCGCCTTCAATCGCAAGTACCCGCAAGGGCTGCCAAAGGTTTGGGGCGGGGAAGGCAACGAAGTTGAGAACGGCGTGTATTACTACTCCTGGAGCGGGATCGTGCAGAACTTTCAAAGCCTGCAACTCCTCGACCCGACCCATTTGAACTGTAAAGTGCTGTCGCAGTTATTTTATAAAGAGAAGCACGCCAATGATGGGCTGGTCGGCCGCTACAGCTCTCATTTGGGCAAAGTGATCCGCTCGGATTACCCCATGGACCACTTTGATGCAGTCAACCAGATGGCCGGGATCAACAGTTGGAACGTGAGCCCGGTGATGCTCTACCTTGAACACGCCGCCCGGCTCAAGAGCAAGGGTTTGTAAGCCCATAAAAAACGGCCCGCTGCAATAACGGGCCGTTTCGTTTCTCGGGTTCAGCGCTTACGGCTCAAGTCCGATCGGGAAAAACTCGCCACCGCTCCAGACACCGAGCCAGCTCTGCCCGTCAATCTCACGGCTCACCGCCAGCTCTACCAATTGATAGAACACATTGCGGTGAATCAGCGCTTCAAGGTTGCTGCGCACATGCACGTACGGCGCGGGCTCCTGAGTCACCGAGTCGATCACCACGCGCATGGGGTGCTCGACACCGGCGTCGGTGGTTTCATCGACGTTGGTGGTAAAGCGCAAGACCTGAGCCTCACCCTCGCCTTCGACTTCCACGGCTATCGCCACGAACGGTGCGTCGTCGACCTTGATGCCGACCTTTTCGACTGGAGTAATCAGAAAGTAATCATCGCCGTCGCGGCGAATGATGGTGGAGAACAGCTTGACCATCGGCTTGCGCCCGATCGGCGTGCCCAGGTAATACCAGGTGCCGTCGCGAGAGATGCGCATGTCGATGTCGCCGCAGAAGTCGGGGTTCCACAAGTGGACCGGTGGCAAACCTTTGGTTTTGGGGATTTGTCCCAACAGGTCATTGGCTTTTTGCGGGCCACTCATGGCGTTCTCCTTTTAATTACTGATCGCTGAGCCCCAACAGGCTACGAGCGTATTGCTCCAGCGGCGGGCCCAGAAGATCTTCTGGCCTGTTATCGTAGAACGTCAGTAAACCGCCACGACTCTTGATACGTGCAGTATCGATCAAATACTGGGTGCTGGTCTCGATCAACATGATCTGAATGACGCCACTGTCGATCCCGAGGCGATCCGAGCGCTCCTGGTCGATCAAATCGTCCGCGTTGCCGATGCGGTCGTCGGCCTTGGCAAAACGTGTATAGAGCAGGTAGTGAGCACCGGAGGCACGGGCTTCTCCCATGGCGGCGTCGAGGCCTTCCGGCGCGCGGGCGCGGCGGACCATCGGGAAATATTCGATAAAGCCGTTGAAGGCTTCTTCGGCCACCACGTTAGGTCGCGGAGAAGCAATGCCCGGTGGCGCGAAGGCGCCCTGGGCGATGTAGATGAAGGAGTCCGGCTGAATGCGGATGTTATTCACGCGACGGCTGTCGCTATGGTCCAGCAGCCCCACGTCGCTCATGTGGTAGCGAGTTCCTTCGGCCATATCGCTGACATTCATGCAGCCGCCAAGTGCCAAAACGGCCAGCAGCAAAACCAGGCTACGCATCCTTCCCTCCAGAAGCCGGTGACGGAAAACCGGCGAATGGCCGAGGGATGCAGCTTCCGCGCCAGCTCAGGTCATGTGCATTTTCAGTCTGAACAGACCTGTGGCGAGGGAGCTTGCTCCCGTTCGGCTGCGCAGCAGTCGTAAGTTCCAGGGAATGCGGAGCGTTTGGTAATTTTAGGGCCGCTTCGCGCCCCAGCGGGAGCAAGCTCCCTCGCCACAGCAAGCGCCCTTCACCGCAAGACCCGGTCAGCCGCCGATGATTTTCATGATGGTCGCGCCACCGGAGAACGCCACTTCCTGCTTGTCCCCCAGAGCCTTCACCAGCAGTCGCTGCAAGGCCGGCAATGCCTGATGACGGGGTTTGTCCAGCAGATCGCCGACATAGTGGCGATTGCTCGACGACAGGCAGCCATGCAGCCAGCCAGTGGACGACAAGCGCAGACGCGAGCAGGTGCGGCAGAACGGCACGCTTTCGTTGGCGATCACGCCGAAGTGGCCCTGTCCCGGAATCTCGTAGCGCACCGCCGTGGCATCGACCGGCGCGTCGGCCTGCAGGTATTCGTAGTGTTCGCCGATCAGGCTCAGCAATTGCTGAAGGCTGACGAACTGTTGCAGGAAGGCGTTGGAATCACTGGCCAAGTGACCCATGCGCATCAACTCGATGAAGCGCAGCTCGTAGCCGCGTTCCAGGCAGTAATCGAGCAATGGCATCACCTGATCGAGGTTTTGCCCACGCAGCGGCACCATATTGACCTTGATCTTCATGCCGGCTGCCGCGGCCTGGGCCATGCCGTCGAGCACGGTCGCCAGATCGCCGCCGCGGGCAATGCTGCGGAAAGCCCCGGCGTCCAGGGTATCGAGGGAAACGTTGATGCGTCGAATGCCGGCATCCACCAGCAGCGGCAGCTTCTTCGCCAACAGCTGGCCATTGGTGGTCAGGCTGATGTCCGCCAGCCCCATCTGCCCGACGGCGGTCATGAAGGCTTCGAGCTTGGGGCTGACCAGTGGCTCGCCACCGGTAATGCGCAGGCGCTCGATGCCGGCTGCTTCGATCAGATAGGCCACGCCGCGTGCCATCGCCTCGGCCGACAACTCATCCTGCGCAGCCACCAGCCGTTTGCCGTTGGGCACGCAGTAGGTACAGGCGTAGTTGCAGGCGGAGGTCAGACTGATCCGCAAATTGCGAAAACGCCTGCCTTGACGGTCAACGATCATGGATCACTCCGGCGAAAGAAGATTCGAACGCGCAAAACTTGACTCACAAATCAAGTTTTAGCAAGCCCTATGCCTGAGTATATTCCTGCGGTACTGCGCCACGTAGCTAAATCATGGCTCATGGCGCAATTAGACAACTGAATGGCTCAGCTGCTCGGAGTGTCGGTATCGCGCTTGCGCTTGTTGCCCATGCGCACGCCGATGTCCATCAGGAACTGGAAGAAACCTTCCTGATCTTCCAGCACATTGCTCCAGAACGGCGAGTGATACAGCGCCACGGCGCCATGCACCAGCGCCCAGGCTGCGCAGTAATGGAAGTAAGGCGGCACGTCTTCGAGCTTGCCTTCGCTGATCCGGCCCTTGATCAGCAGGGTCAGGCGTTCGAAGTTCGAGGCGCGGATCTTGTGCAGTTCCTCGACCATCTCCGGTACCTGGTTGCCCTTGACCACCTTTTCTTCCAGGCGATCGAACAACCGATAGCGTTGCGGATCGCGCATGCGGAATTCGAAGTAGGCCCGGGACAGGGCTTCCTTGTCCTTATCGACATCGGCGGAATGCAACAGCTCGTTCAAATCACGCTCGTAGTCGAGCATCAGGCGCAGGTAGATCTCTGCCTTGGATTTGAAGTGCTTGTAGATCGTGCCTTTGCCGATACCTACGGCATCAGCAATCATCTCGACGGTGACACTGTCTTCACCTTGTTCGAGGAACAGCTTGAGCGCGGTATCGAGAATTTCTTGCTCGCGGCGACGAAACTCACGGACCTTACGAGGTTCTTTATGCATAAGAAAAGGTCTGTAGGGGTCAAAATTCGAAGCCGCGTATTATGCCTAACTTGCGCAAAAATGCACGGATCATCCGACCATATATGTGTTTCTTGATGAATTCACGCGACCTCGCCGGTTGATGAGAACTCAACCGAAGCGCACGTATTCCAAATTTGTTTAAAAACCCGACCAACCAAACTGGACTCGGCGCGATACTGATCAATACTTCAACTGTCGGCGAGGCATCTCCCCCAAGTGTCGCGCCGATGAAGGTACCAAAGGATTGCGTGCCTTTGTTTTACTCCTAATGGTCTTAACCCGGATTCACCCCCCAGAACCCGGGTTTTTTTTGCCTGCAATTTGGGAGCAAGGCCCGCCACAGGTTGCGACTTTTTCCAACGTTACGCCGATGCCCTGACGTGCGCCAACGGAAATAACCGCTTGAAATTCTCGGTAGTCTGCTCGGCAAATCGCTCGTAGGGCTCGCCTCGCAACATTGCCAGAAATTCCGCTACCTCACGCACGTACTGCGGCAGGTTCGGTTTGCCGCGATACGGGATCGGCGCCAGGTACGGCGAGTCGGTTTCCACCAGCAAGCGGTCGGCCGGCACTTTGCTGGCCACATCGCGCAAGGCATCGGCRTTGCGAAAAGTGACAATACCGGACAAGGAAATGTAATACCCCATATCCAGCGCGGCCTTGGCCATCTCCCAGTCTTCGGTGAAGCAATGCAGAACGCCTGCTTGAGGCAGCGCCGCCTCACGCAGCAGTTCGAGGGTGTCGGCCCGGGCGCCCCGGGTATGAATGATTACCGGCTTGCCGGTCTGTTGCGCCGCTTGCAGATGCAGGCGGAACGACTCCTGCTGCAACTCTGCCGCTTCCGGTTCGTAGTGGTAATCCAGGCCGGTTTCCCCGATCGCCACCACCCGCGGATGATTGAGTTCGCGCAACAGCCAATCCAGCGCCGGAGCGGCACCCGGCTGCACATCCAGCGGATGCACGCCGACCGAACAATCGACGTCGTCGTAGCGTTCGGCCAGGGCTTTGACATCGGCGGCGTTCTCAACGCTGACACCAATGCACAGAAAGTGCCCTACTCCCCTCTGACGAGCCGCGTCGAGCGCGGCATCCAGGGAGCCGTCGTGGGCGGTGAGGTCGAGGCGATCAAGGTGGCAATGGGAATCTACAAGCATAAAAGGGCTGCAACTTACATCGTATGAGTGGGACGGTCGGACTTCAGGGCTCCGGCCAGATGGGTTTCGATTCGACTGCGCGCGGTGTTATCGCCTTCGTTGAATTGCACGCCGACTCCAGCGGCGCGGTTGCCCTGGGCACCTTTGGGGGTAATCCAGGTGACCCTGCCGGCGACCGGGATCTTTTCCGGTTCGTCCATCAGGTGCAGCAGCATGAAGACCTCATCGCCCAACTTGTAGCTCTTGTTGGTCGGGATAAACAGGCCACCGTTCTTGATGARGGGCATATAGGCTGCGTAGAGCACGGACCTGTCCTTGATGGTCAAGGACAAAATGCCATTGCGCGGCCCCGGACTGATGGGTTCATTCATGCTGACCTCCATTTCTGATGATCAGAGTCTAGTCACCTCTGGGCAGGCAAGGATACCCATTGCACCAACAGCGCCTCCAGCAACAGCGCCGGATTGAGGTTGGCCTTGCTCATCACTTTCTGCCGCTGGGCTAGAATCCAGTCCTGAATATTCAGGACTTTATCCTGAGCGGCTTTCTGCGCCAGGTATTGAATGACCTTGCGCATGTCCGCCAGCCCCAGCCCCGCTTCATCCTGAGTCAACTGATAACGCAGGATCAGGCTCGACCAGTCGCAGAACCAGTCGAACAGCAGCAACATGGGAATGGTTTTCCATTCCTCGGCCAGTTGCGTCGGCGATTGCTGCTGCTTGAGCAACTTCTTCACGCCCTCGACCACCAGCGCCCGCTGCTCGCGCACGCCCTGGGCCTGCAATTTGACCGCGGCCAATGGCGAACCRGCAGCAAGGGTCAGCAGTTCAATGCGCTCGTCTTCCGAGCAGTCCGGCAACGTCTTGGCCAGCCACGCCAGACTCATGGCTTCGCTCGGCAAAGGACAGGCCTGCTGTACGCAACGGCTCTTGATGGTCGGCAGCAGACGACTGGTCTGGTGGCTGACGAGCAGCAATACGGTGTCGCCGGACGGCTCTTCAAGGCTTTTTAGCAAGGCGTTGGCGGCGTTGATGTTCATCGACTCGACCGGCTCGATCAGCACCACTTTGCGACCGCCCATCTGCGAAGTCTGAACCACGAAGCTGACCAGGTCACGTACCTGATCGACCTTGATCGCCTTGTCTGCCTCTTCCGGTTCCAGGACGTAGTTGTCGGGATGACTACCGGCCTTGAGCAGAAGGCAGGATTTGCATTCACCGCAGGCGCCCTGGGCGGTCGGACGCTGGCACAACAAACTGGCCATCAACCGCTCGGCCAGCGCACGCTTGCCGATCCCGGCCGGGCCATGCAGCAGATAGGCATGGGCGTGCTGGGCACGACCGGCCAATTGCTGCCAGAGACTGTCCTGCCACGGATAGGCTTCAGCCACGGGTCAACTCCAGCAGACGTGGCAGCAAGACATCCAGAGACTGCTGAACCTGCGCCAGCGGTTGAGCGGCATCCACCAGGACATAACGCGCAGGATCCGCTTTGGCACGCTCGAGGAAGGCACTGCGCACGGCATCGAAGAACGTGCGGCCTTCAAGCTCGAAACGGTCCAGGCGACCGCGGGCGCTGGCGCGGGCCAGGCCCACTTCCACCGGCAGATCGAAGATCAGCGTCAAGTCCGGGCGCAGATCGCCCTGGACGAATGTTTCGAGGGTCGCGATACGCTCCAGCGACAAACCGCGACCACCGCCCTGGTAGGCATAGGTCGAATCGGTAAAACGATCACACAGAACCACCGCGCCACGGGCCAGCGCTGGGCGGATCACCTCGGCCAGGTGCTGGGCTCGCGCAGCGAACACCAACAGCAGCTCGGTGTCAGGGTTCATGACCTCATCGACCGGCGCCAACAACACGTCGCGGATCCGCTCGGCCAGGGGCGTGCCGCCCGGCTCCCGGGTCAACACCACCTCGATCCCGGCGGCGCGCAGACGCTCGGCCAGGTATTCGCGATTGGTGCTCTTGCCGGCACCTTCCGGGCCTTCCAGGGTAATAAACAAGCCAGTCACAGGCAGTCCTTAATCAGAGTCATTGCGGGCTTTGCAGCGCCGGAGCATCCCGCTCGGGTGCTGGCGCAGGCTCTTGTGCAGAGTCTTGCGGCGCTACTTGTGGCACATCTTCGGCCGCCGTATCAGGCGAAGTCGCCGAGGTTGGCGCCTGGACATCTTCCGTCAGCGGCGTGGTAGTCGGTGCCGGGCTGGAACGGTAATCGGCCCGGCGATTGAGCTGGAACTCCCGCACCGCATTGTTATGGGCGTCCAGATCATCGGAGAACACGTGGCTGCCATCACCGCGCGCAACAAAATACAGGCTGTTGCCGTCCGCCGGATTCAACGCCGCATGGATCGCCTCGCGGCCGACCATCGCAATCGGTGTCGGCGGCAGGCCAGCGATCAGGTAAGTGTTATACGGCGTCGGCTCCTTGAGATGGGCGCGGGTCAACTTGCCGTTATAGCGATCGCCCAAGCCGTAGATCACCGTCGGATCGGTCTGCAGCAACATGCCCATCTCCATGCGCCGCACGAACACGCCGGCGATTTGCCCGCGTTCCTGCGGCACACCGGTTTCCTTTTCCACCAGCGAGGCCATGATCAGCGCCTGATAGGGTTCGGTGTAGGGCACGTCGGCAGCACGCTGGCTCCACTCCTTGGCGAGGACTTCGTCGAGGCGGTCGTAAGCCTTCTTGAGCAGATCGACGTCAGTCATGCCACGCACGAAACGGTATGTGTCGGGGAAGAAGCGCCCTTCCGGGAAAATCCCGCCGTGCCCAAGCTTGTCCATCACCTGGCTGTCGCTCAAACCGTTGAGGGTCTGTTCGAGCTTTTCGTCCTTGGCCAGGGCCGCGCGGACCTGATGGAAATTCCAGCCTTCGACCAGCGTCAGGCTGTACTGAACCATTTCCCCGCGCTTCCACAGGTCGATCAGCCCTTCGACTGTCATGCCGGGAACCATGCGGTATTCGCCGCTGTGCAGCGGTTGCCCCGCCAGGTTGAAGCGCCAGTACACACGCAGCCAGAAAGCGTCCTTGATGACGCCATCGGCTTCAAGTCGAATGAAAGTGCGGTTCGGCGTAGTACCTTTGGGCACTTCCAACAGCTGTTCCTGGGCGATGTTCAGCGGCTGTTCCAGCGCCGAATGGATTTTCCAGGCACAAGCGCCCGCCAACAGCCCCGCCAGAACCAGTCCGGTTTCCAGCAGCAGCAATAATTTACGTCTCACGAATCAGGCATCCAGTAGCGCACGGGCAATGGTTTGGAGTTTACGGGTGAGCGGCCCAACCGGCCAGCTCAGTGCGGCATAGGCGCGCACCGGCCAAACGCCATAAACGCTGTTGCAGACAAAGACCTCATCAGCCCATTGCAGCTGTTCGAGGGTAATGTCGATGATTTGTGTGGGAATCCCCAATGACTCGGCTTGAAACAATAATTCGGCTCCTGCCATTCGGAACGGGCGATAACCTGCTCCAGACGATTCAGGTGCTTGAGACCGGCAAGCAATGGCTGCTTGGAAAGCCGTGTTGTACAAGGGAACAGGCGCACGCCCTGCTTCGCATGCACAGCCGGATAGGCAGCGGGAGGATTGCCTTGCAGAATGCGCCGGGCCTGGGCCGAGGGATCGGGGGCGTAACCGCGCAGGCTGTCGCCGCGGGTGAGGATGAGTTTGAGCACGCCCTCGCCCAGTGCGGCGGCATAGGCCAGCAGCTCCGCGCGGATCAGCTCATGATCGGCGGCAATCGCCAGGCGCGAACAGCCCTCGGCCAGACGCGACAAATGTCGATCCAGCAACAACGGCTGCCCGCCCTTGACGGCGATGGTCTCGAACAGACCATCGCCGTAAGCCAGGCCGCGATCTTTCAGCGACAAAGCGTCAGCCGGTTGACCGTCGACCCAGCTGTCCATCAGTCAGCGAACCGGCGGAACACCAGCGAGCCATTGGTACCGCCAAATCCGAAGGAGTTGGACAGCACCACGTCGATATCCATGCCGCGCGCGGTGTGGGGTACGAAGTCGAGGTCGCAGCCTTCGTCCGGCTCATCGAGGTTGATGGTCGGCGGGGCTACCTGACTGTTGATTGCCAGCACGCTGAAAATCGCCTCGACCGCCCCTGCGGCACCCAGCAGGTGACCGGTCATGGACTTGGTCGAACTGACGGCCAGCTTGTAGGCGTGATCGCCGAACACCGATTTGATTGCACAGGCTTCGGCGAGGTCGCCAGCCGAGGTCGAGGTGCCATGGGCATTGATGTACTGCACCTGATCACCATTGATCTTCGCATCGCGCAAGGCATTGGTGATGCAACGCGCAGCACCCGCGCCATCAGCCGGTGGCGAGGTCATGTGGTAGGCATCGCCACTGGTGCCGAAACCGATCAGCTCGGCGTAAATGGTCGCGCCACGGGCCTTGGCGTGCTCCAGCTCTTCGAGAACCAGTGCCCCGGCACCGTCGGACAGCACGAAGCCATCACGACCCTTGTCCCATGGACGGCTGGCACGGGCCGGCTCGTCGTTGCGGGTCGACAGTGCGCGGGAGGCACCAAAGCCGCCCATGCCCAGACCACATGCAGCCATCTCGGCGCCGCCGGCGATCATTACGTCGGCTTCGTCGTACATGATGTTACGTGCAGCCATGCCGATGCAGTGCGTACCGGTGGTACACGCCGTGGCGATGGCGTAGTTAGGTCCCTGTGCACCCAAGTGAATGGACAGGAAACCGGAAATCATATTGATGATCGAGCCAGGCACGAAAAACGGAGAAATCCGCCGTGGGCCGGAATCATGCAGTGTGCGGCTGGTGTCTTCGATATTGGTCAGACCGCCAATACCCGACCCCATGGCCACGCCGATACGCTCGCGATTGGCATCGGTAACCTCAAGACCTGCGTTACGCACGGCTTGAAAACCTGCAGCCAGACCGTATTGAATGAACAGGTCGAGTTTGCGGGCTTCCTTGACCGACAAGTATTCCTCGACATTGAAGCCCTTTACCGAGCCGCCAAAGCGGGTGGAATAGGCAGAAAGGTCGGTGTGTTCGAYCAGACCAATGCCACTGCGGCCAGCCAGAATGCCCTGCCAGCTGCTCGGCACATCCGTGCCCAGTGGCGACAACATACCCATACCGGTGACTACGACGCGTCTACGCGACACAGCACTCTCCTTTTTTCAAATGACGACTTCGCACAAGGCCTAAAGAAAAAACCGCACGCCATGATGGCAGTGCGGTTTTTCCATGACAGCGAGCGACGACTAAAAACTATTACGCCTGATGGCTGGTAACGTAGTCGATTGCTGCTTGTACAGTAGTGATCTTTTCAGCTTCTTCGTCAGGGATTTCGGTCTCGAATTCCTCTTCCAGAGCCATCACCAGCTCAACGGTGTCAAGGGAGTCGGCACCCAGGTCTTCAACGAAGGAAGCGGTGTTGACCACTTCTTCTTCTTTAACGCCCAGTTGCTCAGCAACGATTTTCTTGACGCGCTCTTCGATGGTGCTCATACCTTGTTTTCACTCCTAATGGACAAATTCAGGCAGCTGGCCAGTGGGTAAGTGTATAGAAAGACTTTTCAGTTTTTCAACTGAAAGCTTCACTCCTCAAACCCTGCGGCCCTCTRCCGATAAAATAGATTGCAGCTTTATAACGGATTTTAGACAGCTCGTATGACATTTTTTTGAAGCAATCCGTCACATTTAACTCATGTACATCCCGCCGTTCACCGGGATTGTAGCCCCAGTAACGTAAGCCGCACCGTCGGACGCAAGAAAAGCGACCACAGATGCGATCTCTTGAGCTTGCCCCAGACGACCCAGCGGAATTTGCGTCTGCAAGGCTTCACGCTGCGCATCGGGCAGTTCGCGGGTCATATCGGTGTCGATGAACCCTGGGGCCACCGAGTTTACCGTAATCGAACGCGAACCGACTTCACGCGCCAGCGCACGGCTGAAACCTTCCAGACCGGCCTTGGCGGCTGCGTAGTTTACTTGGCCTGCGTTGCCCATGGCACCCACAACCGAGCCAATACTGATAATTCGTCCCCAACGGGCTTTGGTCATACCGCGCAAAACGCCCTTGGACAGGCGGAACAGACTGTTCAAGTTGGTGTCGACAACGTCATGCCATTCGTCATCTTTCATGCGCATCATCAGGTTATCGCGGGTGATACCGGCATTATTGACCAGGATCGCCGGCGCACCGAACTGCTCCTGAATGCTCGCCAGCACGGCCGCTACGGACTCGTCGCTGGTGACATTGAGTTCCAGGCCAGTGCCCTGAATACCGTTTTCTTTCAGAGTGGCGGCGATACGCTCGGCACCCGATGCGGAGGTCGCAGTACCAACAACGATGGCACCCTGACGACCCAGCTCCAGAGCGATAGCCTGGCCGATACCACGGCTGGCACCGGTGACCAGTGCAACTTTACCTTGCAGACTCATGCAAGCTTCTCCTTGATCAGACCAGCGCTGCACGGGCGGCAGCGAAAGCATCTGGGGTATTGAGGTTAGAGGTCGACACGCCTTCAGCGCAACGTTTGTTCAGACCGGCCAGGACCTTGCCCGGACCGCACTCGACCAGTTGGGTTGCACCCTTGGCAGCCAGCGCCTGGACCGATTCGACCCAGCGCACAGGCTTGTAAAGCTGCTCAAGCAGATCGCGCTTGAGGGTTTCCAGATCGGCTGGTACGTCGGCACTGACGTTCTGCACTACCGGAATCTGCGGCGCCTGCCAGTCGATCGCTGCGATCGACTCAGCGAATCGCTCGGCGGCCGGACGCATCAACTCGCAGTGGGACGGCACGCTGACCGGCAACGGCATGGCGCGCTTGGCACCACGCGCCTTGCAGCCTTCGATGGCGCGTTCGACCGCAGCCTTGGCGCCGGCAATCACTACCTGGCCCGGCGAGTTGAAGTTGACTGCGCTGACCACTTCACCTTGCGCCGCTTCGGCGCAGGCTGCCAGCACATCAGCATCGTCCAGACCGAGGATAGCGGCCATGCCGCCCTGCCCGGCCGGAACGGCCTCCTGCATCAATTGACCGCGACGCTCTACCAGCTTCACCGCGGCGCCCAGGCTCAGGCTGCCCGCAGCCACCAGGGCGCTGTATTCACCCAGGCTGTGACCGGCAACGTAAGCCGGACGCGCGCCGCCTTCAGCCAGCCACAGACGCCACAAGGCGATCGAGGCAGTCAGAATGGCCGGTTGGGTTTTATCGGTTTGATTGAGTAGTTCTTCCGGCCCTTGCTGGGTCAGCGCCCACAGGTCGTAACCCAGAGCATCGGAAGCTTCTTTGAATGTTTCAAGGACCACTGGGTGTTGCGCGCCCAACTCGGCCAGCATGCCGAGGGACTGCGAACCCTGTCCTGGAAAGACGAATGCGAGGGAAGCAGACATGTAACAAGCCCCTAATGATCTTGTCGTCGGAGAATTGACGTCCCGCCAGGGGAACGCAAGAAACTGACAGTTGGATGGCTCATTGAACTGAGCGGTCACATTTAAGCATTGTCTGACGAAAACGCCTAAGGCAACAAATCTTCCAGGCGCCCATGAAGACGTTCCGGCAAGTTTTCCTGGATCTCGATCAAGGCGCGCTGAATCGCACTCTGGAAGCCCTGAACCCCCGCCGAACCATGACTTTTCACGACAATTCCCTGCAAACCGAGAAAACTTGCGCCGTTATGGCGTGCCGGCGCCAGCTCGGCCTGCAAGCGCTTCATCAGCGGCAGCGCCAGTGCGCCTACCAGTTTCGACGCGAAATTTTTCTTGAACTGGGCCTCGATGCGCCCGGCGATCATGGTCGCCAGGCCTTCGCTGGATTTGAGCAGGATATTGCCGACAAAGCCGTCACACACCACCACATCCGCCTCGCCACGGTACAAACCGTCGCCCTCGACAAACCCGATGTAGTTCAGGCCACGCGCATTTTGCAGCAGGGTCGCCGCCAGCTTGACTTGCTGATTACCCTTGATGTCTTCGGTGCCGATGTTCAGCAACGCGACCCGTGGACGAACGACGCCCAGGGCTTGCGCCGCCACAGACCCCATCACCGCAAACTGCAACAGATGCTCGGCACTGCAATCGACATTGGCGCCCAGATCGAGCAACTGGCAGAAACCTTTCTCGGTCGGAATGGCGGCGACCATGGCCGGCCGATCGATCCCCGGCAAGGTTTTGAGCACAAACCGCGACAACGCCATCAGCGCACCGGTATTGCCGGCACTGACGCACGCCTGGACCTTGCCATCACGCAACAACTCCAGCGCCACGCGCATCGACGAATCAGGCTTGCCGCGCAGGGCCTGGGCAGGCTTTTCGTCCATGGTGATGACTTCGGACGCCGGCACAATCGACAGGCGCGAGCGATCCGCTGCCGATTGGCCAGCGATCAGTTCTTCAAGTAGGGAGGGTTGACCGACAAGGGTCAGGTGCAGCGAGGGCGTAGCTGACAGACAAGCAAGGCTGGCCTGAACAATGCTGCGGGGACCGAAGTCCCCGCCCATTGCGTCAATCGCGATGACTTGAGCGGACAAGGATTACTCGTCAGCGCCCTTGTCGATCACTTTACGGCCACGGTATACGCCTTCTGGCGATACGTGGTGACGCAGGTGAACTTCACCGGTGGTTTTTTCTACAGACAGGGTGCTAGCCTCGAGAGCATCGTGCGAACGACGCATGTCACGGGCAGAGCGGGATTTTTTGTTCTGCTGAACAGCCATAATTGATTAACTCCTAAACGTTTGGGTCACGCTTTAACTGCGCCAATACACTGAACGGGTTGGACCGCGTTACCTCGTCCTCGCTCGGTTCGGGCTCATCTGCTCCCGCCGGCTGCTGGCATTCTTCCGGATGATGAGCAGGCACAATGGGCAAGGCGAGCAGAAGCTCCTCCTCGATCAGTGACTGCAGATCCAATGGATCTTCGCCCAGTTCCAGCACGTCATAACCTTTCGGCAACGACTGGGTATTCGCACCCTCCTTCACCACAGCATAACTGCATTCGCTATGGATCGGCAGGGTGACCAGCTCAAGACAACGCTGGCAAACCATTTTGACTTCGGTGTCGATAAAGCTGTGGATTACCACAGACTTACGTTCATCTCGTTCAAAAACGAATTTAGCCTGCACCGTACCGACATTGTCGGAAAGCGGGTCGCAGAGTCTCTCCAAATCGGCAACATAGGCGCAGCATTATAGGGATGCCCCCAGCCATGTCAAAGGAAATTCAGCCCTGTCCGCCACTTGAGCCTGCGTTAGAATTCGCCCCTTGCCCTTTGGAGATGCGCATGCTGCCTTTATTACTCGCTTCAAGCTCGGTTTATCGCCGGGAATTGCTGGCCCGCCTGCAGTTGCCGTTTACTTGCAGCTCGCCGGATATTGACGAAAGCCATCGCCCGAACGAGTCAGCCATCGAACTGGTAAAGCGCCTCGCCGAAGAAAAAGCCCGGGCACTTACCGCCAGCCATCCTGCTCACCTGATCATCGGCTCGGACCAGGTCGCGGTACTTGGCCAGCGAATTATCGGCAAGCCACACAGCTTCGAAAAGGCCCGCGAACAACTGCTCGCATCGAGCGGTGCCAGTGTGACATTCCTCACCGGGCTGGCATTGCTCAACAGCCAGACCGGCCACTGCCAGGTCGACTGCGTGCCGTTTACCGTGCACATGCGCGCACTCGACGCAGCACGCATCGAACGCTACCTGCACGCCGAGCAGCCCTACGACTGCGCTGGCAGCTTCAAGGCTGAAGGATTAGGGGTGAGCCTGTTTCAAAGCACCGAAGGCCCTGACGCCACCAGCCTGATCGGCCTGCCACTGATTCGCCTGGTTGACATGTTACTGGCTGAAGGCGTGCAAATACCCTGAACCGCTGCGCGCGCACAAAAAAACCGGCCACACAGGCCGGTTTTTTTATGCAGACAACGATCAGCGCAACGCCGGCCCCTGGAAGCCCATCCACATCGCCAAATGCTCAGCCACGCTGGCACCGAGCTTTTTCGAGAAGCGATCAAACGGCGACTCCTCGATAGTGAAGTCCACCAGCTCTTTCTCGCCAATCACGTCACGCGCCACCGAACTGGCACTGCCCAGACCATCAATCAAGCCCAGCGGCAGCGCCTGCTCACCGGACCAGACCAGCCCGGAGAACAGCYCCGGATGATCTTTGTCCTTGAGACGATCGCCACGCCCCTTCTTGACGCTACTGATGAACTGCTGATGAGTGGTGTCGAGCACACCCTGCCAGAACTGAGTTTCTTCAGGCTTCTGCGGCTGGAACGGATCGAGGAATGATTTGTGCTCGCCAGAGGTGTAGGTACGACGCTCGACACCCAATTTTTCCATGGTGCCGACAAAACCGTAACCGGCCGCGGTCACACCAATGGAACCCACCAGGCTCGCCTTGTCGGCATAGATCTGATCTGCCGCACTGGCAATGTAATAGGCACCGGAAGCTCCCAGATCCGAGATCACCGCGTAAACCTTGGTATCCGGATGCAAGCCGCGCAAACGACGAATCTCGTCATAGACATAACCCGACTGCACCGGACTGCCGCCCGGACTGTTGATCCRCAGGATCACACCCTTGACCTTGTTGTCCTCGAAGGCTTTACGCAGACTGCCTACGATATTATCTGCACTCGCCGGTTCTTTGTCGGCGATCATGCCGGTTATATCGATCAGCGCCGTGTAAGCGGAACCGCGAGTGGCGCTTTTTTCCATATCCATCAGCGGCGAGAACAAGAACAACGCAAGCAACAGATATGCAAAGGTCAGCAGCTTGAAGAAAATCCCCCAGCGACGGGATCGGCGATGCTCCTGCACACTGGCCAGCAGGGTCTTTTCCAGCAGCTTCCAGCTTTTTTCGTCACCGCTCTCCGCGCTCGCCTTGGCGGGTGCTTTCCATTCGTCGGTCATGACATTTACCCCTGCAAAAAACCGTTATGCCCGCTGACTCAGCCAGGCGCGCAATTCTGAAAAACGATCAATGGACAGCCGCGGTTCGAACTGCTGCAACGCCTCAATCGATTGAGCGCCATAGCTGACCGCCACCGAATCCATGCCGGCGTTGCGCGCCATCTGCAGATCGAAGGACGAATCCCCGACCATCAGCGCCTGCTCCGGACGAACCTCGCAATGGGCGAGAATCTGCTCAAGCATCAACGGATGGGGCTTGCTGGCCGTTTCATCAGCTGCGCGAGTGACATCAAAATAATCTTCCCAACCGTGAGCTTTCAGCACCCGGTCCAGCCCGCGCCGAGCCTTGCCGGTGGCAACCGCCAGGTGATAGCCGTCAGCACGAAACGCCTCCATCGACTCAAGCACGCCCTCGAACAACGGCGAAGGAACAGCCTCTGCCGCGATGTAGTGCTCCGCATAATAGTCACGGAAAGCCATAAGCTCGCCATCGCCGATCTCGGGATACAAAGTCCGAATCGCCTCCGGCAACCCGAGACCGATAATGCCTTTGACCGCAAAATCATCGCGCAACGGGAAGCCAGAGCGCCTGGACGCCACGTGCATCGCCTCGACAATCCGACCAATGGAGTCTGCGAGCGTGCCGTCCCAATCGAAAATCAGCAGTTTGTAATCAGATGGGCGCACTCAATCGCTCCACGGTTTTGGCCCACATCTCGTCGACCGGCGCCTGCAACTTCAGCTCGCCGCCATCAGGCAGCGGCACGGTCAGCATGTAGGCATGCAGGAATAGACGCTTGCCGCCCAGGTCACGAATTTCCTTGCTGAAATCTTCATCGCCGTACTTGGTGTCGCCGGCGATGCAATGCCCGGCATGCAAAGTATGGACGCGAATCTGGTGAGTGCGACCGGTGATCGGCTTGGCTTCGACCATGGTGGCAAAGTCACCGAAGCGGCGCAGCACCTTGAACACGGTAAGAGCCTCCTTGCCTTCTTCGTCGACTTCGACCATGCGCTCGCCGGAGCGCAGATTGCTCTTTTGCAACGGCGCACGGACTTGCTTGATCGAGGTCGCCCAGTTGCCGCGCACCAGCGCCATATAGCGCTTGTCGACGCCATCACCGCGCAATGCGGCGTGCAAGTGACGCAACATGCTGCGCTTTTTGGCGATCATCAGCAGGCCGGACGTGTCCCGGTCGAGGCGGTGAACCAACTCGAGCTCTTTTGCATCAGGACGTAACTGACGAAAGGCTTCGATGACGCCGTAATTCAAGCCGCTGCCGCCGTGAACCGCGATGCCAGCGGGCTTGTTGATCACGATCAGCGCCTTGTCTTCGTAGACAATCGAGGCCTCGAGCCGCTGCAGCAGCCCCTGCGCCAGTGGCACGGGCTCGTCGCGCTCGGGCACGCGAACCGGCGGCACGCGCACGATGTCGCCCGCCTGCAGCTTGTATTCGGGCTTGATCCGACCTTTGTTCACCCGCACTTCGCCTTTACGCAAAATGCGGTAAATCAAGGTCTTGGGCACGCCTTTGAGCCGAGCGAGAAGGAAGTTATCAATACGTTGGCCGGCATATTCCGGCGAGACCTCAAGCAGTTGTACGCCTGGGGTCGAAGGGGCAGTAGTCGTCATGGTGCAGATGATAACAATTTTTTATGGAATTGAAGCACTTAATCATTGCTGCTATAGTCGCGAACGCCGCCAAAAGTGGCCTGGACAGCGGACTAACGGTCAAAAACCGGCCCTGACCAACGCAATTCACGAGGACGAGAGGCCGTCCTACGGGGCTTTCGCTACGTAACGGCAGAGTTTGCAGTTGTAACAAGCGCAGGTGACATAAGGCCTGAATCATGCCGCAAAGCAGAGTTTTCACTCGCCTTCCGAGCAAATATTCACGGCCAGTTCACAAAGTGCAGTCAGCTGCAAACGACCCCGAGCGAACGCTTCGGAAACAACGCCTAAATTAGCCATGATGCGTGACCTCCCCTTTCGGAGCTCACGGTAAATGCCAACCCGCTGCGGATTCTGCGCGCGGCAGCACCCGAATTATCAGGGATACGTGTAGGGTGGAGATGCACAACCGCTGGACTGTGTAGCAATAGGCTTTATCAAGACGCTTCATCTCGTCCACAGCCGCCGGTTGATTCCTCCTCCTGACTGAGTGCTTAAGTAGCCACAGCAAGCAGGACGCGTACGTCGCGATACCGGCCCAATTGGTCGGACATCGCTGGACACGGGAATGGCCAACCGCTCCCGACGCACCTGACACCGACCGTGAGAAGTCGTGTGTGCCGAACGCCGTTTCCGGCAGCCCGGAAACCGACGGTACTACATGAAAAGAATGCTGATTAACGCGACTCAACCTGAAGAGTTGCGTGTTGCACTGGTAGATGGCCAACGCCTCTACGACCTGGACATCGAATCCGGTGCACGCGAGCAGAAGAAGGCCAACATCTATAAAGGCCGGATTACTCGCATCGAACCAAGCCTTGAGGCTGCCTTTGTCGATTTCGGCTCTGAGCGCCACGGCTTCCTGCCCCTCAAAGAAATCTCCCGCGAATACTTCAAGAAAACTCCCGAAGGCCGCGTCAACATCAAGGACGTCCTGAGCGAAGGCCAGGAAGTCATCGTTCAAGTCGAAAAAGAAGAACGTGGCAACAAGGGCGCCGCCCTGACCACCTTCATCAGCCTGGCCGGTCGTTACCTGGTTCTGATGCCGAACAACCCGCGTGCCGGCGGTATCTCCCGTCGCATCGAAGGTGAAGAGCGCAACGAACTGCGTGAAGCCCTCAACGGCCTGGTTGCACCGGCCGACATGGGTCTGATCGTTCGCACTGCCGGCCTTGGCCGCAGCAGCGAAGAAATGCAGTGGGACCTCGACTACCTGCTGCAACTCTGGACCGCCATCAAAGAAGCCTCGCTGGACCGCGCCGCGCCGTTCCTGATCTACCAGGAAAGCAACGTGATCATCCGCGCCATCCGCGATTACCTGCGCCAGGACATCGGCGAAGTGCTGATCGACAGCGTTGAAGCCCAGGACGAAGCCCTGACCTTCATTCGCCAGGTGATGCCGCAGTACGCCAGCAAGATCAAGCTGTACGAAGACAGCGTTCCGCTGTTCAACCGCTTCCAGATCGAAAGCCAGATCGAAACCGCCTTCCAGCGCGTCGTCGAACTGCCTTCCGGCGGCTCCATCGTCATCGATCCGACCGAAGCCCTGGTGTCCATCGACATCAACTCGGCGCGCGCCACCAAAGGCAGCGACATCGAAGAAACCGCTCTGCAGACCAACCTTGAAGCCGCCGAAGAAATCGCCCGTCAGTTGCGCTTGCGCGACATCGGCGGCCTGATCGTCATCGACTTCATCGACATGACCCCTGCCAAGAACCAGCGCGCCGTGGAAGAGAAAGTCCGCGAATGCCTGGAAGCCGACCGCGCC
>NZ_JBFTMK010000146.1:0-9394 GCF_056396965.1 Pseudomonas sp. 05N434 | reverse complement strand
GTGTTGAGCAGCCATTTCCTGTCTTACGACACCTTCAGCACCCTGGCCAACCAGATTCCCGATCTGATGGTGCTGGCGGTCGGCATGACCTTCGTATTGATTATCGGCGGAATCGATTTGTCGGTGGGTTCGGTGCTGGCGCTGGCGGCGTCGACAGTCAGCGTGGCGATTCTCGGCTGGGGCTGGAGCGTGCTGCCGGCGGCGTTGCTGGGAATGGGTGCCGCGGCACTGGCGGGCACCATCACCGGTTCGATTACCGTGGCCTGGCGGATTCCGTCGTTCATCGTGTCCCTCRGTGTGCTGGAAATGGCGCGGGGCCTGGCATACCAGATGACCGGTTCGCGCACCGCTTATATCGGTGACGCCTTCGCCTGGCTGTCCAACCCGATCGCATTCGGCATCTCGCCGTCGTTCATCATTGCCTTGCTGATTATCTTCATCGCCCAGGCTGTGCTGACGCGTACGGTGTTCGGTCGTTACCTGATCGGCATCGGCACCAATGAAGAGGCGGTACGTCTGGCGGGGATCAATCCGAAGCCCTACAAGATTCTGGTCTTCAGTCTGATGGGATTGCTGGCCGGTATTGCTGCACTGTTTCAGATTTCTCGCCTGGAAGCGGCGGACCCGAATGCCGGCTCCGGTCTGGAACTGCAAGTGATCGCTGCGGTGGTGATCGGCGGCACCAGCCTGATGGGCGGGCGCGGTTCGGTGATCAGCACGTTCTTCGGTGTACTGATCATCTCCGTGCTGGCGGCCGGTCTGGCGCAGATCGGCGCGACCGAGCCAACCAAACGCATCATTACCGGTGCGGTTATCGTGGTGGCGGTGGTGCTCGATACCTATCGCAGTCAGCGCGCAAGCCGGCGGACCTGAGTCATGGCAACGATCAAGGATGTAGCGGCACTCGCGGGCATTTCCTACACCACGGTTTCCCATGTGGTAAACAAGACGCGGCCAGTCAGTGAGGAAGTGCGGATCAAGGTCGAGGCGGCAATCAAAAGCCTCGACTACGTGCCCAGCGCCGTGGCTCGCTCGTTGAAGGCGAAAACCACCGCGACCATCGGCCTGCTGGTGCCCAACAGCCTCAACCCGTACTTCGCCGAGCTGGCCCGTGGCATCGAGGATTACTGCGAGCGCAATGGCTATTGCGTCATTCTCTGCAATTCCGATGACAACCTGGACAAGCAGCGCAGCTACCTTCGCGTGCTGCTGGAAAAGCGCATCGACGGCTTGATCGTAGCGTCTGCCGGTGGTGACAGCAGCCTGGCCGAAGGCCTGACGGGTGTGCGTACGCCGATGGTGATCGTCGACCGTGACCTCGAGGGCGTCGACGCGGACCTGGTGCGCATCGATCACGAATACGGTGCCTATCTGGCGACCCGGCACTTACTGGAGTTGGGGCATCGGGACATCGCCACGATTGGCGGCCCGGCGAGTACCAGCGTGGCGCAGATGCGTCTGGCCGGTTATTGCCGGGCGTTGAAAGAGGCGGGCGTCGAGGTGCCGCGTGAGCGCATGCTGGAAAGCGACTTCACCAGCACCGGCGGTTACAACGCCGCCGCAATCCTGCTGGAAAAGAATCCGCCCAGCGCGATCTTCGCCGGCAACGACATGATCGGCATCGGTGTGTTGCGCGCCGCTGCCGAACGCAATATTCGTGTGCCCACCGAGCTGTCGGTGATTGGTTTCGACGATATCCAGATGAGCCGTTACGTCTATCCGGCGTTGACCACCGTGGGCCAGTCAATCCTGCAACTTGGCGAGATGGCGGCCGAGGTGTTGCTGCGTCGGATCGCCGCGCCGGATCTGGCGACCGATCAGCGCATCGTGACGCCCAGTATTGTCCTGCGGGAATCGACCGCGCCGCTGGCCGGTGTGTTTGCCCAATATCGCTGAGCCGAAAGCACCGCTAAACAAAAAAAGCACCGCTGAAATCGAATTGATGAGTAAAGATGTATGCCAGCAAAAGTAGTGGTAATAGGCAGCCTGAACATGGACCTGGTGACCCGGGCGCCACGGCTGCCCCATGGTGGTGAAACGTTGATCGGCCAGTCATTTGCCACGGTTTCCGGAGGCAAGGGTGCGAACCAGGCCGTGGCCGCGGCGCGGCTGGGAGCGCAGGTGTCGATGGTCGGTTGTGTCGGCAGCGATGCTTATGGCGAAGCGCTGCGCGGAGCGCTGTTGGCCGAGCGGATCGATTGCCAGGCCGTCACTACGGTCGAGGATTCCAGCGGCGTGGCGTTGATCGTGGTCGATGACAACAGTCAGAACGCGATCGTGATTGTTGCCGGTGCCAACGGCGCGCTGACCCCTGAGGTGATCGACCGTTTCGACAACGTATTGCAGAAGGCGGATGTCATCATCTGCCAGCTGGAAGTGCCGGATGCCACGGTCGGCCATGCTTTGAAACGCGGTCGTGAGCTGGGCAAGACCGTGATCCTCAATCCGGCGCCGGCCAGTCGCCCGCTGCCGGCGGATTGGTATGCGGCCATCGATTACCTGATCCCCAACGAAAGCGAAGCGTCGGCCTTGAGCGGTTTGCCGGTGGATTCCCTGAGCACTGCCGAAGCCGCCGCGACCCGCTTGATCGCCATGGGCGCCGGTAAGGTGATCATCACCCTTGGCGCTCAGGGATCGCTGTTCGCCAATGGCATCACCTTCGAGCATTTCCCGGCACCGAAAGTGAAAGCAGTCGATACCACCGCGGCCGGCGACACGTTTGTCGGTGGTTTCGCAGCGGCCCTGGCGGCCGGCAAAAGCGAGGCCGAGGCGATCCGTTTCGGTCAGGTCGCCGCTGCGCTGTCGGTCACCCGGGCTGGCGCGCAACCTTCGATTCCTACCTTGTCCGACGTACAGGCGTTTAAAGCACCATGAAAAAGACACCTTTGCTCAACGTCGCGTTGTCGCGGCTGATCGCATCCCTGGGTCATGGCGACACCGTTGTGATCGGCGATGCGGGCTTGCCAGTACCACCCGGCGTCGAGTTGATTGACCTGGCCTTGACCCATGGCATTCCGGATTTCATCAGTACCTTGAAGGTTGTGCTCAGCGAAATGCAGGTCGAAAGCCATGTGCTGGCCCATGAAATTCTCGATAAAAAACCGTCGGCCTTAAGCGTGCTGGATGAACTGAATGCCGAAGGTGCGCTTGGCCGGCGCGAGCTGATCAGTCATGAACAATTCAAGGCGCTCAGCCGACAAGCGAGGGCGATTGTTCGTACAGGCGAATGTCAGCCGTACTGCAACATCATTTTAGTGGCTGGCGTAACGTTCTAACTTTCCGTTCTTCCCACGCACAAGGAGTGCGCTATGCATCGCTACGCTCAGAAACTGCATCACCTGCTTCGGAGTCTGCTGCTTTTGTCCCTGATTACCGCAACAAGCGCCTACGCGGCGGAAAAGATCGACTTGATCATCGACACCGATCCAGGTGCCGACGACGTGGTCGCCTTGCTGTTTGCCCTGGCCTCGCCGGAAGAGTTGAACATTCGTGCGCTGACCACCGTCGCTGGCAACGTGCGTCTGGACAAGACCTCGCGTAATGCGCGTCTGGCCCGTGAATGGGCAGGGCGTGAGGAGGTGCCGGTGTACGCGGGGGCGCCGAAACCGCTGATGCGCACGCCGATCTATGCCGAAAACATCCACGGCAAGGAAGGTCTGTCCGGTGTCACCGTGCATGAGCCGAAGAAAGGCCTGGCCGAAGGCAATGCAGTCAACTATCTGATCGATACCCTGAAGGCCGCCAAACCCCATAGCATCACCATCGCCATGCTCGGCCCGCAGACCAACCTGGCCTTGGCGCTGATCCAGGAGCCTGAAATCGTTGAGGGCATCAAGGAAGTGGTGATCATGGGCGGTGCGCACTTCAATGGTGGCAACATCACCCCGGTGGCCGAGTTCAATCTGTTCGCTGACCCGCAGGCGGCGGAAGTGGTGCTGAAGAGTGGCGTCAAACTGACCTATCTGCCGCTGGACGTGACCCACAAGATCCTCACCAGTGAAGCGCGCCTGCAGCAAATCGCCGCATTGGACAACAATGCCAGCAAGCTGGTGGGCGATATTCTCAACGAATACGTCAAAGGTGACATGGAGCACTACGGCATTCCGGGTGGCCCGGTGCATGACGCCACGGTYATCGCTTACCTGCTCAAGCCGGAACTGTTTACCGGTCGCTCGGTAAACGTGGTGGTCGACAGTCGAGAAGGGCCGACCTTCGGTCAGACCGTTGTCGACTGGTATGACGGCCTGAAGGCACCGAAGAATGCCTTCTGGGTTGAAAATGGCGACGCCCAGGGCTTCTTCGATCTGCTGACCCAGCGCCTGGCTCGCTTGAAGTAATCCATAGACCCGCAGGTGCCAGCCTGCGGGGTTTTCCGCTACTCGGTATCCGTTGCACTCATGCCCTTATAGTCGTCGGAGTACTTCTCGAGAACCTGGGTTATGAAGGTCTGGGCGGCCTGTGTCCCCAATTCCTTGACCAGCAAATCGATACCAATGATTGCCAGCTCTTCCGGACTGCCCGGGCTGTAAGAGCTGTGGCCCTGTGGCCACTTGATTGTGATATTGGCGTCGATGCTTACRGTGGTCATGATGGCGCTCGTGAAGTCGGGAAAGTCTGAGTGTCGAGTTAACCATTTTGCAGGACGTTTGGCACTCCGACTTAGGCATCAGGAGAGGGCTATGCGACACTTGGTCTTTGACGAATTTTCAAGGATTGTGCTGTGCAGATCGATTTGAACACTCCTGACGGCTTGACCCTCGAAGCAGTGCGTCAGCTACTGGCTTCTGCCAGCGACGATGAGCACACTCAGTTGCGGGTCACCAAGGGCGGCATCGCTTACATTTCGTCGGGTGTCGTGGGTGGTACTGATATCGACGGGCTGCGGTTTCGCCTGGAAACATGGGCCAAGGGCTCGGGTTATGTCGGACGGGTCGCAGCCAGCGATGAGGTGTGGGTCATGCAGATCTTCAACGCGCTGAAAGACAACTGGCCGAATCCGCCGTACGACTACATCGACGTCTATTGAACGCTGTTCATATTCAGTGACGATTGCGGGATGAACGCCAGGGCGATGCTCAGGCAAACTCGCCACTCGTCCAGATCGAGGGCAGGGCGATAGCGCCCGCCTTGAAACCAAACACCAAAATGGCGGTCGCACGATCTCTGCTTAATTTTTGAAAGAAAGGAGGCTTCATGCCTTGGAAGCTCGCATCATTGGGTACGTTGTTGGCCGCCACTCTGCTGGCCGGTTGCAGCAGTACGTCCACCGAGTCGGCAAAGGACCCTGTGGCGACCGATACCGGCCACAGCCGTTGTGAAGCAAAGGCTGCCGAATTCACCATTGGCAAAAAGGCTTCGCCCGAATTGCTGGAGCAGGCGCGTACCCGTGCAGGCGCGCAGAATGCCCGGTTTCTCAAGCCTGATGACATGGTGACTCTGGAGTACCGCTCCGATCGCCTGAACCTGAGCACCGACAGCAATCTGGTGGTCACCCGCGTCAACTGCGGCTGATTGTTTTTGTTTCACCCATAAAAAACCCCGTCACATGGACGGGGTTTTTTTAGTGCGCCAGAAAATTACTCTGGGCGAACTTGTGCAGCTTGCATACCCTTTTGGCCTTTCTCAGCCACGAAGGAAACGGTTTGGCCTTCTTTCAGGCTTTTGAAACCGTCGCTTTCGATAGCTTTGAAGTGTACGAACAGGTCGTCACCGCCACCTTGAGGAGTGATGAAGCCGAAGCCTTTTTCATCGTTGAACCATTTAACGGTGCCGGTTTGGCGATTAGACATGGTGTATCTCCAAGAAACATATATTTTCAGTAGTACTGTGCTGCTCAGGCCAACTGGGCACACCGGAGTATCATAGTCGAAATGTTCGCTTTGGGAGCCCCCCGGACGTGCTGTTTGCCCTACAGTCGCGTTCTCTTTGTTGCTCTGTATGGCTGAAAGCCCCGTTTTAAAAGGCTTTCAGCCGAAAGTAAAGACAATAAAAAAAGCTGTAAAACCTGCATAAATCGTACGAAAAAGCTGAAATCCATCATTTTTTATCAGCGTTGGGCCGAGTCAAAAGGACTTTTTCCTCACTTTTTCGCCGGTGCATTGGCCTTGCATTTGGCGATCTCGCCCAGTGCCTTTTGTTGCAGTTCCGGGGTGGCCTTGTTGTCCATCAGCGACTGAATATCGCTGGCCGGGTAGGATTTGATCGCGTCGGCGCCACAAGCGCAGTGGGATTTTGCCGCAGCAGCGCCAATCTGAGGGGAAGCCGCCTGTGTGCACTGAGCCATGTACTTCTCGCGCTCACCCTTTGGCCAGTCGGCATGGGCGGCCAACGGCAGCAACAGGACGAGGGGGGCGACTACTGCGAATAAACGATTCAGACGCATGCTGAGATGCTCCTTTCGGGTCAATGTCTTTTATCTGATGGGTGACACGGGGTTCAAGTTCAGCACTCTGGCACAAAAAAGCCTGATTTGCCCCAGCAGAAAACCTCGGTGCATCGATGACCGTTCATCTGTGCTAGCATGCCTGGCTCGGGTGTTTGCAGGCTCCGGATGACCTTCCGTCCCGGCAGCGGCAAATGCGCGAATAACCCTGATTTGAATCCCAGTCACTCTGGTTCGGTTTTCCGGTTGGCCGCAAGGCTCCTGCCGCTGTAAGGCAGGCGTTCGTCATTGAATGGCCTGGATCGGATCTTGTACTGGCTCATCCCAACCCACGTGACCTTTGGTAGGGGTCACCACTAGGAGAGGAGGCGCCATGCCAACTATTACTCTTCCCGACGGCAGTCAACGTTCATTCGATCACCCGGTTTCCGTAGCCGAGGTCGCCGCATCCATCGGTGCAGGCCTGGCCAAGGCCACCGTAGCCGGCAAGGTCAATGGCAAGCTGGTCGACGCCAGCGACATCATCGACAGCGATTCTTCGCTGCAAATCATTACGCCAAAGGATGAAGAGGGGCTGGAGATCATTCGCCACTCTTGCGCCCACCTGGTTGGCCACGCGGTCAAGCAGCTGTACCCGACGGCCAAGATGGTCATCGGTCCGGTCATCGAAGAAGGCTTCTATTACGATATCGCCTTCGAGCGTCCTTTCACGCCTGACGACCTGGCCGCCATCGAACAGCGCATGCAGCAGCTGATCGAGAAAGATTACGACGTGATCAAGAAAGTCACTCCGCGCGCCGAAGTGATCGAAGTGTTCAAGGCTCGCGGCGAAGACTACAAACTGCGTCTGGTCGAAGACATGCCGAACGAGCAGGCCATGGGTCTGTACTATCACGAAGAATACGTCGACATGTGCCGCGGTCCGCACGTGCCGAACACGCGCTTCCTGAAATCCTTCAAGCTGACCAAGCTGTCCGGCGCCTACTGGCGTGGCGATGCCAAGAACGAGCAATTACAGCGCGTCTACGGCACCGCATGGGCGGACAAGAAGCAGCTGGCGGCTTACATCCAGCGCATCGAAGAAGCTGAAAAGCGCGATCACCGCAAGATCGGCAAGCGTCTGGGCCTGTTCCACACCCAGGAAGAGTCGCCGGGCATGGTGTTCTGGCACCCGAACGGCTGGACGCTGTACCAGGTGCTCGAGCAGTACATGCGCAAGGTTCAGCGCGACAACGGTTACCTGGAGATCAAGACTCCACAAGTCGTTGACCGCAGCCTGTGGGAGAAATCCGGGCACTGGGCCAACTACGCCGACAACATGTTCACCACGCAGTCGGAAAACCGCGACTACGCCATCAAGCCGATGAACTGCCCGTGCCACGTGCAGGTGTTCAATCAGGGCCTGAAAAGCTACCGCGAGCTGCCGATGCGTTTGGCCGAGTTCGGTGCCTGCCACCGTAACGAGCCGTCGGGTGCACTGCACGGCATCATGCGTGTTCGCGCCTTCACTCAGGACGATGCTCACATCTTCTGTACTGAAGAGCAGATGCAGGCCGAATCCGCCGCGTTCATCAAGCTGACCATGGACGTCTATGCCGACTTCGGCTTTAAAGAAGTCGAAATGAAACTGTCCACTCGTCCGGAAAAACGCGTCGGTTCCGACGAGTTGTGGGATCGCGCCGAAGCGGCATTGGCCGCAGCCCTTGATAGTGCGGGCCTGCCGTACGATCTGCAGCCGGGCGAGGGTGCGTTCTACGGTCCGAAGATCGAGTTCTCGCTGAAAGATTGCCTCGGCCGTGTCTGGCAGTGTGGTACCCTTCAGCTCGATTTTAACCTGCCTGTCCGTCTGGGAGCCGAATACGTCTCCGAAGACAACAGTCGCAAGCACCCGGTGATGTTGCACCGGGCGATCCTGGGTTCCTTCGAGCGCTTCGTCGGAATTCTGATCGAGCACTACGAGGGTGCATTCCCCGCGTGGCTGGCGCCGACCCAGGCAGTGATTATGAATATCACTGATAAACAAGCCGATTTTGCCGCCGAGGTTGAAAAAACTCTCAACGAAAGCGGATTTCGTGCCAAGTCTGACTTGAGAAATGAAAAGATCGGCTTTAAAATCCGCGAGCATACTTTGCTCAAGGTTCCCTATCTCTTGGTTATCGGAGATCGGGAAGTCGAGATGCAGACTGTCGCTGTGCGTACTCGTGAAGGTGCTGACCTGGGCTCGATGCCCGTCGCCCAGTTCGCTGAGTTTCTCGCGCAAGCGGTTTCCCGGCGTGGTCGCCCAGATTCGGAGTAATTATTATTAAGCGTGAAATGAGACAAGATAAACGAGCTGCACCGAAAGCCCCGATCAACGAGAATATCTCGGCACGCGAGGTTCGGTTAATTGGGGCTGAAGGTGAACAGCTTGGGATTGTGTCAATTGAAGACGCGCTTCTTAWGGCTGAAGAGGCCAAACTGGATTTGGTGGAAATTTCCGCCGATGCAGTACCCCCTGTTTGCAAACTGATGGACTACGGCAAATCGATCTTCGAAAAGAAGAAGCAGATTGCCGCGGCCAAGAAAAACCAGAAGCAGATTCAGGTTAAAGAAATCAAGTTTCGTCCAGGGACGGAGGAAGGGGATTACCAGGTAAAACTGCGCAACCTGGTACGTTTCCTGAGTGACGGGGACAGGGCCAAGGTATCCTTGCGATTCCGCGGCCGTGAGATGGCCCACCAGGAGCTGGGGATGGAACTCCTCAAGCGAGTTGAAGGTGACTTGCTCGAGTACGGTTCGGTCGAACAGCATCCTAAGATGGAAGGACGCCAGCTGATCATGGTCATCGCCCCGAAAAAGAAGAAGTAATCAACAGGGCACGGCAGGCCTTCTGATTATGTTTATCAACTGAATGCGGAGTATCCGAACATGCCAAAAATGAAAACGAAAAGTGGTGCTGCTAAGCGGTTTTTGAAAACTGCTAACGGTATCAAGCACAAGCACGCTTTCAAGAGCCACATCCTGACTAAAATG